>JBILUM010000158.1:0-6114 GCA_044370995.1 Ilumatobacteraceae bacterium
CGACCTCAACCGCGACGGGCGGTCGGCGTGCGCGAGGTGTTCAGCTGGAATGGTCATTCGTCCTCCGATGGGGTGAGGGCCTGGATGAAGGCGACGACGTCGGCGACCTCGTCGGCGGTGAGCCCGTTGGTGGGCATCACGATGCTGTAGCCCTGGACCATCTGGTCGGCGGGCGCCATGATCGAGCGGGCGAGGTATGCGGCGTCGGCGGTGACGGTCGAGCCGTCGCTGAGCGTCACCGTCGATCCGGCCAACCCGACCCACGACGGCGCGACGCCGCCCTGCCAGGTCGGGCCGTGGCACGACGCGCACCCCGAGTCGAGCGCCGTCGAGCGGCCCCGCTCGGCGGCCGCCGACAGCGGAGCGGCCGAACTCGACGAGGACGAGTCACCGCCCCCGCACGCAGTGATGGTGAGCGGAACGAGCACCATGACGGCGCTCGTGACGAGTCGACCGGCGATCGACCCGGCGCGACGGGCGCGGCGTGACGCCGGTTCGGTCGATGAGGGCGGCGACAGGCGGTGGGGCATCGGAGGGAGGTCGTCGGCCGGGGCGGCGGAGTTCCCATCGTCGCAGATCGGATCGTCCGTCGTCGGGAACCGAATCGACGCTCCGAGCGACCGGTCCCCCCGACGACCGTCGCCGATCGGGGCGGCGGCCGACACGATCGTCCTGCCGTCGTCGGGTGCTCTGCTCGGTCCCCGACGACGGTGGGACTCCACCTGCGTCGGTCGACCGGGCCGCATCAGACCGCGTCGGCCTCGCGGAGCGCGTCGAGGAGATCGATGCGGGCGCGGGCGACGCGCGAGCGGATCGTGCCGATCGGACATCCGACGACCTCGGCCGCCTCCTCGTAGGAGAGGCCGACCACCTGGGTGAGCACGAACGCCTCACGGCGATCGTCGGTGAGCCGGTCGACGAACTGGTGGAGCGCGTCGCCCTGCACCGGCGCGGAGGTGTCGCGGAGGTCGGTGCTCTGGAACTGGGTGATGCGGTCGAAGAGACGACGTTGCCGCGTGCGCCGCCGGACATGGTCGGCGCAGACGTGGCGGGCGATCGACAGGAACCAGGCCTGCACCGGCGCGTCGCCGCGGTAGGAGGGCAGCGAACGGAACGCACGCAGGTACGACTCCTGCACGAGATCGTCGACCTCGCCGGACGAGCCCAACGCCGTGCACAGCCGCCAGAGGGCCGGCTGGGTGCGACGGACGAGTTCGCGGACCGCGTGGTCGTCGCCCTCGCGCGCAGCGTCCAACAACGGTCGCAGCTCGTCGTGACACGTCACGCCTGTCACCCTCGCAGCTCCCGAGGCCGTTCTCCAACCCCCTCGAGGAGGATGTGACGAAGGTCCTGCTTCCGCTGACCTGCGACGACGCGGTGTGGGGAACTCGTGGACCACCGTGTGCGACCATGTGGACGATGAACTGCGACGCATGGCGGACGGCGATCTCGGCGCGAGCCGACGGTGAGGATCCCGGTGTCGAGGAGCGCTTGCTCGACGCCCATCTGGCCGGCTGCGCGACGTGCCGTTCGTTCGCCGCAGCGATCGACGGCAGTCGTCGCCGGCTGTCGGTCCAGACGGCGCCGGAGATGCCCGACGTGTCGCGACGGGTGTCGAAGCTGGCGGCGATGGCCGACCGTGCGAGCCGATGGAGCATCGTGCGAGCGCTGCTCGTCGTGGTGGCGATCGAGGTGATCGTGCTGTCGGTGCCGTCGCTGTTCGACAGTGACAACCACGACGCCCGTCACCTCGGGGCGTTCTCCATCGCCTATGGAGTGTCGCTCCTCGTCGTGGTGGTCCGACCGGCGCGTGCCCGCACGGTGCTGCCCGTCGCCGTGGTGCTCGCCGGCGCACTGCTGATCACCGCCCTGATCGATCTCGGGCGCGGCGTCGTGCCGCTCACCGAGGAGGCGACGCACCTCCCCGAGCTCATCAGCGTGCTCCTCGTGTGGATGCTCACCATGCCGACGCCGCGTCGGCGCGCCACGGACGAACCCGGTGCCGGCTCGGGTGTCGGCGCGCCTGCGTTGCGGGTGGTGCGCGGCGACGAGTCCGGTGACAGCGGCCGGGCCGCCGGCTGATCGTCCCGTCAGCTGCGAGGCACTTTGCTCCAGGGCAGGTCCTTGTCGACCCGTGGCTCACCGGGGAGGCCGAGCACCTGCTCGCCGAGGATGTTGCGCATGATCTCGCTCGTGCCGCCCTCGATCGAGTTGGCCCGTGCCCGCAGGAACGAATGGCGGATGCCGTTCTCCATGCCGTCGACCGACAGGTTGTCGGGCCGGCGGAACGTGTAGTCGTAGCCGACGAGCCCGTCGGCGCCGAGCAGGTCGATCGAGAACTCGGTGACCTTCTTGTTGAACTCCGCCATCGCCAACTTCGCGATCGACATCTCGGGGCCGGGGTTGCCCGCCTTGGCCCGCTGGGCGGCCCGTGCGTTGGTGAGGCGCTGGGCCTCGGAGGAGCAGTACAGCTTCATCAGCGCATCACGCTTCGCGCCGGTGCGGGCGTCGGCGGGCAGGTCCTTCCAGATCTGCATCGCGACATCGATCGGGCCCTTGCGGCGGGCGCCGCCGCTGCCACTGCCGATCGCGGAGCGCTCGTTCATCAGGGTCGTCAACGCCACACGCCACCCTTCGCCGACGTCGCCGATGCGATGGTCGTCGGGCACGCGGGCATCGGTCATGTAGACCTCGTTGAATTCCGCCTCGCCGGTGATCTGACGCAGCGGACGCACCTCCACCCCGGGCGCGCGCATGTCGAGCGCGAAGTAGGTCATGCCCTTGTGCTTGGGCTGATCGGGATCGGTGCGGGCGACCAACATGCCCCAGTCGCCGAGGTGAGCGAGGGTGTTCCAGACCTTCTGGCCGTTGACCACCCACTCGTCGCCGTCGCGCACGGCGCGGGAGCCGAGGCCCGCGAAGTCGCTGCCGGCACCGGGCTCGCTGAAGAGTTGGCACCACTTCTCCTCACCGGTGAACATCGGGCGCAGGAACCGCTGCTTGGCCTCGTCCGACCCGTGCGTCGCGATCGTGGGGCCGGCGAGGGCGATGAAGAACGTGGCCGGGTCCTGCGGTGCGGCACCGGCTTTGCGGACCCGCTCCTCGACCAGCCGGTTGAGTTCGGGGCGGGCCCCGAGGCCGCCGCAGCCCACCGGGAAGTGCACCCAGGCCAGGCCGGCGTCGTAGCGGGCGCCGCGGAACGCGATGTTGTCGATCGACTTCGGGTCGTGGGCGCGCAGCAGTTCGTCGAGTGCCGCCTCCACGCGGGCGAGATCGGCGTCCGTGCTGGTGGTGGTGTCCGTCATGCGAGCAGTCTCGCGATCGGCGGCCGCGGCATCCAACCCCGACCGGTCGCCGTGCAGCCCTACGCCGCGGCGTCGAAGGCCGCCTGCACCGCGGCAGCGTCGGGGTGACGGGCGATGCGCGCCTCGATCAGCTGTCGCTGCTGCGCCGCGGCGAGGCGCGGCTGGTCGACGGTCGCCCAGTGCACGAGGCCGTCCCAGAACCTGCCGATCACCTCGGCACCCGGCATCGACCCGCCGGCGATCGTGCGGAACTGCACGTGCGCCAGCTCGCCGAGGTAGATCCGCAGCGATCGCACGTGGATCTCCTCGTCGGCCCGGATGCGGCCGATGATCTGCGCCGCTTCCTCGGCGTCGGCGCGCCGGTCGACGAACAGGTCGGTGGTGCGCAACAGTTGCTGCGCTTCGGCGAAGCCGAGCTCGGCGCGGAACTCGATGATCAGCAGGTTCGCGAGTAACGACAGCAGCCCTTCCACGATCGGTTCGACCTCGGGGATGAACCGCGTGCCCGCCTCGGGTCGGGCGATGCTCTCGGGCGGCTCGACATCCGGATAGGCGCCCGCACCGAAGGCCAGATCGCGCGCCACGAACCACATCACGTCGTGGCCGCCGATGCCCTCATCGGGCAGGCCTCCCTCGTCGATCCCGTGTGCGTAGAGCAGACCGCGGCCGAGATGGCCGATCGCCATCTCCGAGATGTCGTCGACGATGTACGGCTGCAGGTCGGGGAAGGTCATCTCCGCGAGGAGCCGCCCCTTGGCCTCGATCTTGCCCGTGATGGTGAGGCTGTTCCAGAACGTCTCGCCGAGCCCGTGGCGCAACAGCACCCTTCCCTGCTCGACGTTCGGGAGTCGGACACCGCCGAGCAGCGACGCGTGCGCGTCGAGCAAGGCGCCGCCGCGTGACTCGAGGGCCTCGGCCCAAGCATCGAGTGCCGGCTCGCGCACGAGCGCCCTCGGTGGCTGGTAGGTCCCGTCGGCGAGGAACCCGCCGTGCATCCGCTGACCACCGACGTCGTGAGGGCGGGCATACTCGTGTTCGAGCAGCAGTTCGTCGGACGTGTAGGTCAGTCGGCCGGTCACGTCCGCGACGCTAGTGATGATCGGGACGGGGGGCATCATGCAGGAGTTGGCAGGACGCGTGGCGGTCGTGACCGGGGGTGCCTCCGGCATCGGCCGGGCGATGGCGAAGCGATTCGTCGACGCCGGGATGCACGTCGTGATCGCCGACGTCGAGGAGGGGCCGCTGCAGACGACGGCCGACGAACTGGGAGTGGTCGGCATCCGGACCGACGTCGCCGACGCGGCGAGCGTGCAGGCGCTGGCCGACGCGACGGTCGAACGGTTCGGCACCGCCCACGTGCTGTGCAACAACGCGGGGGTCGGTGGCGGCGGCGTGATCGCGAACGCCACCCTCAACGACTGGAAGTGGGTGCTCGACGTCAACCTCTGGGGCGTCATCCACGGCCTCCACTCGTTCCTGCCGCTGTTGCTCGCGAACGGCGACGGTGGTCATGTCGTCAACACGGCGTCGATGGCCGGGCTGACCGCCTGGCCGGGCATCGGGCCGTACAACGCGTCGAAGTACGCCGTCGTCGGCATCAGCGAGACGCTCGCGATCGAACTGCGCGACACCGCGGTCGGCGTGAGCGTGCTGTGCCCCGGTGTGGTGAACACCAACATCTTCCAGAGCCAGCGCAACCGGCCCGCCGAACTACGAAACCCCAGCCGCAACCCGAGCGCACGTGCGGCCAACTCGCAGGTGACCACGATGGTCGGCATCGACGCCGCCGTCGTCGCCGACCACGTCCACGACGCGATCGTCGACGACCGTTTCTGGATCATCACCCACCCCGACCTGCTCACCCACGTGGAGGAGCGAACCCACTCGTTGATCGACGAGGGCCGCCGCTAGCGTCGAACACATGCCCTCGCGCCGCCTCGTCCTCTCGTGCGGCGCGCTCACCGCCACCTTCGCAGCCGGGTACGGCGTCATGTTCACCGTGCTCGACGACTTCCGCGACGAGTACGGCATCTCCGCCGGCGCGCTCGGCGCCGTCGTCGCCGCCGGCTTCTTCACGTCGTTCCTCGCCCAGGTGCTCGTCGCCCCGATGGCCGACCGCGGCCACGCCAAGCGGCTCGTGATGATCGGCATCGTGGCCGCGGTGATCGGTCTGCTGCTCATGGCCGTCGGCAAGGACGTCCGCGTCCTGCTCGCCGCCCGGGTGGTGATGGGCCTGGGCGCCGGCACGGCGCTGCCCGCCGTCCGCCGCATCGTCATCCTCTCCGACCGCGAGAACCTGGGCAGCAACGTCGGCACGTTGCTCGCGGCCGACGTGGCCGGCTTCGCCATGGGCCCGGCCATCTCCGCCGTCCTGGTCGGCCCGTTCGGCATCGCCGCACCGTTCCTCGTGATCGCAGCCGTCACGCTCGCCTTCGTGCCGATGCTGGTGCGTGTCCAGGTCGAGGAGCGCCAGGTGGAGGCCGGCGCCGAGGGTCGGTTCGCGTTCGACCTGCTGCGCATCCGCCCGTACGTCGCTGCGCTGTGCATGGGTTCGGCGGTGTTCTTCATGATCGGCACGTTCGACGCGCTCTGGGTCATCGTGCTCGACGACCTCGACACCGCCGAGTGGATCGCGAACCTCGGCATCGTGATGTTCGCCGTGCCGATGTTCTTCCTCGGCTCGATCGGCGGCCGGCTCGCCCAGCGCGTGGGCCCGTTTCGCGTCGGCACGCTCGGCCTCCTCGCGGGCGCATTGTTCCTCGTGCTCTACGGCAACGCGCCGTCCGGCATCGTCATCTTCTGGATCTCG
>JBILUM010000159.1:0-6083 GCA_044370995.1 Ilumatobacteraceae bacterium
CCGATCGGCTCGCTAGCGATCGCGAACGCCGCGAGGCAGACGGCGAACGCCGCGAACCCCAGCCGGATGAGCCGACGCTTGTCCCAGCCGACGAACACGGTGCCGATCCCCAGACCGCCGAGGCACGCGCCGAGCCCCCAGGTGGCGTACAGCCACTTGTAGGTGGACGTCCTGCCGGCGATGCCGAAGTTGAGCTCGGCGACTGCGGCGAACAGGCCGACGTAGGGGAGCGACAGGAACGAGAACGTGGTGAGCGAGATCAACAACCGGGAGGCGACCGGCTGCTGCTTCGCGAGTCGGACGCCGGCGGTGAACTGGCGCCAACCCTTCTCGTGGTGCACCTTCGGCGGGGCACCGAGACGGAGCGAGAGCAGGGCGAAGACGACGAAGAAGTAGGTGGCCGCGTTGAACAGGAAGAACTGTGACGTGGTGACACCGAACGGCGACAGCACGGCGACGATGATCGGGCCGATCACCCGGCTGCCGTTGATCATCGTCGAGTTCAGCGAGATCGACCCGGCGAGGTCGGCCTTGCCGACGAGGGTGGGCAGCATCGCCGACCATGCGGGCGCGTTCAGCGCGTTGCCGATCCCGACACCGAGCGCGACCACGAACATCGACCAGATCGGCGCGTCGGTCGCTGCCAGCGGGAACAGCGCGATGGAGAACAGCATCTGGACGATCTGCATCGCGATCAGCCAGCGGCGGCGGTCGAAGCGGTCGGCGATCACGCCGGCGGGGATGGACAGCAGCAGCAGCGGGCCGAGCTGGGCGAAGACCAGCAGGCCGACGATCGACGCCTTGCCGGTGCGCTCGTACACGTAGGCGGGCAGCACCACGTTCTGCATCCAGGTGCCGATGTTGCTGGCGAACGATGCGATCCACATCCGGCGGAAGTCCGGGTACGCCAACGCAGCTCGGGCGCTGCCCGGCCGGAAGCCGTGTTCGTTCGTCGTTGTTGCCGTCATACGTCTTGACCCGTCGGTCAAGAGTACGCCTCGAGATCCCGTGCGCACGGATCACGCTCTGACATTCTTGGCACATGCCCGCTCACCAGGCACCCGCGACCAACCGCCAAGCGCACCAGGAGCACGAGGCGCGCCCGTCGCCCGCAGCTGACCGCTGCGTCCGCTACGGCGTGTTCCCCGAGTGCCCGCTGTGCGGCGGGCCACTGCACCCGGAGCACGCCCACTTCAAGTGCGGCAGCTGCGGCTGGCGCGACAGCTGCTGCGACTGACCTCCGTACCCGGACGCCGGTCCGCTGCGGGCCGTTGCTAGCCCAGGATCAGGTCGGCGTACATGGGCAGCACCTGCTTCGGGCCGCTCACGAGGAAGGTGGTGATGCAGGTCTCGCGCCACTTGTCGAGCTCGCCGCGGATCTTGTCGGGCGGACCCACGAGCGCGACGTCCTCGACCATCGACAACGGGATCGCCGCTGCCGCCTCGGCCTTCTTGCCGGCGAGGTAGAGATCCTGCACCTTCACCGCGACGTCCTCGTAGCCCATGCGGGCGAAGACCTCGAAGTGGAAGTTGGCGCCGCGCGCGCCCATGCCGCCCGCGTACAGGGCGAGGAACGGGCGGATGAAGTCGGCGCACTTCTCGACGTCGTCGCCCGCGATGATCTGCACGCCCGACGCCACGTCGAAGCGAGCGGCCTTGCCGGGATCGCCGGCCTTGGCGAAGCCCTCGTCGAGGCAACGCTGGTAGAAGTCGTTCTCCTTCGGGCTGAAGAACAGCGGCAGCCAGCCGTCGCAGATCTCCGCCGCGAGCGCCACGTTCTTCGGGCCTTCGGCGCCGAGGTAGATCGGGATCTCGGTGCGGAACGGATGGATCGTGCTCTTCAACGGCTTGCCGAGGCCCTTGCCGTCAGCGCCGGTGTACGGCATGTCGTAGAACTCGCCGTGGGCGTTGATCGGCTCCTCGCGCCGGATGATGCGGCGCACGATGTCGACGTACTCGCGTGTGCGGGCGAGGGGCTTGCCGTATGCCTGGCCGTACCAGCCCTCGACGACCTGCGGGCCCGAGACGCCGAGCCCGAGGATCACGCGACCGCCGGACAGGTGATCGAGCGTCATCGCCGCCATCGCCGTCGCGGCCGGTGTGCGGGCGCTCATCTGGATGATGCCGGTACCGAGCTGCACCTGCTCGGTCTGCGCTCCCCACCACGCGAGCGGGGTGAGTGCATCGCTGCCGTACGCCTCCGCCGTCCACACCGAGCTGTACCCGAGGCGCTCGGCCTCCTGGATCGCATCGAGCGCGCCGGCCGGCGGGCCGCTGCCCCAGTAACCGGTGTTGTATCCGAGCTTGAGTTCCTTGGCCATGTGCGGAACGGTACGACCACGCCGCTGCGGCCGTCGACCCGTGCTGACGTAGAGTCCGTCCGTGGGCCATCGGGGGATGGCCGGACCTGGGGGTCTGACGATCATGGGTGATGTCGACGTGTCGGTGCAGGGGACCTGCGATCCGCGGTTCGAGGCGATGCGGAGCATCCTGCAGGCCAACATCGATTCGGGTGCCGACCTCGGCGCATCGGTCGCCGTGGTGATCGACGGCCAGAACGTCGTCGACATGTGGGGCGGCTGGGCCGATCACGACAAGACGGTGGCGTGGCAGGCCGACACGATCGTGAACGTGTGGTCGACCACCAAGACGATGATGGCCGTGAGCGCGCTCGTGCTGATGGAGCGCGGCGAGCTCGACCCGTACCAGAAGGTCGCGCACTACTGGCCGGAGTTCGCCCAGAACGGCAAGCAGGACATCGAGGTCCGCCACCTGCTGTCGCACACCTCGGGTGTGTCCGGCTGGGCGCAACCGGTGCAGGTGGCCGACCTCTACGACTGGGAGAAGTCGACCTCGATGCTCGCCGCCCAGGCACCGTGGTGGGAACCCGGCACCGCCTCGGGCTACCACGCGCTCAACCAGGGACACCTCGTCGGCGAGGTCATCCGCCGTGTCACGGGTCGCAAGCTCGGCGAGTTCTTCGCCGCCGAGATCGCCGGCCCGCTCGGCGCCGACTTCCACATCGGGCTCTCGCCGAGCGAGTTCCACCGCGTCTCGCCGGTGGTGCCACCGCCGCCGCTGCCGATGGATCTCGCCACCCTCGACTTCGACAGCCCGATGGTGAAGACCTTCACCGGCCCTGCGCCCGACGCGAGCGAGTGCTGGACGAGCGAGTGGCGTCAGGCCGACATCGGCGCGGCCAACGGCCACGGCAACGCCCGGTCGGTCGCCCGGGTGCAGTCGCTCATCACCAACGGCGGCGAGGTCGACGGGGTGCGCCTGCTGTCGCCGGCCACGATCGACCGCATCTTCGACGTGCAGAGCGACAACGTCGACATGGTGCTCGGTGTGCCCGAGCGGTTCGGTCTCGGCTACGGCCTGCCGTGCGAGGGCATGCCGTTCCCGCTCGACGCCAAGCTCTGCTTCTGGGGCGGTTGGGGCGGCTCGATGATCATCAACGACCTCGAGCACGGCATGACCGTCGCCTACATGATGAACCGCATGGATGCCGGCCTGGTCGGCGACATGCGCGGCTTCGATCTGCTCGCCGCCGCCTTCGCCGCGGTCGCCTGAACCGGCGAGATCAGCTGGGGTCGAACCGGATCGGCATGTGCGCCGGTCCGAAGATGCCCACGCCGTCGGGCTTCCAGGTGATCTCGCCGTCGATGCGCAGGTTCGGCATCCGCTGGGCCAGCAGGGGGAGCGCCTCCTGCAGTTCGGCGCGGGCGAGCGAGGCGCCCAGGCAGTAGTGGATGCCCGACCCGAACGTCAGCTGCGGCTGCTCGGAGGCCGGCTTGGTGATGTCGAACGTGTCTGGGTCGGGGAAGACGTCGCCCTGGCGGTTCGCGTCGGCGATGCCGATCGACATGAACGTGCCGGTCGGGAAGACCACGTCGCGGTACTCGATGTCGCAGCTGGCGAACCGGGCGGTGCCACGCACGGCCCCGAAGTAGCGCATCGACTCCTCGACCGCCCGTCCGGCGAGCTCGGGCCGCTCGGCGAGCAATGCCCACTGCTCGGGGTGCTGGGCGAACATCGCCACGGCGCAGCCCAACTGGTTGCGGGTCGTGTCGGTTCCCGCGACGATCACGGCGTTCACCATCATCACGAGCTCGTCGTTGGTGAGCTTGTCACCGGCCTCCTCGGCGGCGATCAGATCGGTGAGGAGGTCGTCGGCCGGCTTCGACCGGCGCGCGGCGATCAGCTCGCGGGTGTACGCGTCCATCTCGTCCTGGGCGGCCATGACGAGGTCGATCTTGTCGGCGAGGTCGGCCGAGAAGATCTCGAGGATGTCGGTGGCGAGACGGCTGAACAGCTGCCAGTCGCTCTTGGGTGCGCCGAGCAGCTCGCAGATGATCGGGATCGGGTACGGCTCGGTGATGTCGGCGACGAAGTCGGCGCGTCCCGCCGCAGCGACCGGGTCGATCAGGCCGTTCATCACGTCGCGCATGAACGGGCGCAGACGGTCGGCGGCCCGGGGATTGAACGCCGGGGCCACCAGGCGACGCAGGCGCACGTGCTCGTCGCCCTCGGTCGACAGGATGCTGCCGCGCTGGCGGGCGAGGAAGTCGGCGCGGGTGATGCCCATCAGTTCGGGGATGCGGGCCGACGCGGAGTGCCAGCGCTTGTCGCGCAGGATGCCGACCGCGTCCTCGTAGCGCAGCACCCCGTAGCCGATCAGGTTGCGGACCAACCAGGTGTCCTGTGGCAACGCCGCGCGCATGGCCATGCGCTGCTCGAAGGTGCCCTCGTCGAAGCCGATCTCGGGGAGGTCCAGTTCAGCTGCCGGTGTCGCCATGCGCGCACCGTACCGCGAGACGATCAGGCCAGTGCGACGGAGGGGTCGACGAACGGCGTGCCGAGGAAGTCGGCGACCGGCGCATTGGTGACCTGACCGGCGAAGGTGTTGAGGCCGAGCGCGAGCGCAGCGTCGCGCGCACACGCACCACGAACCCCGAACTGGGCGAGTTCGATCTGGTACGGCAGCGTCGCGTTGGTGAGCGCGTAGGTGCTCGTGTGAGGCACGGCGCCCGGCATGTTGCCGACGGCGTAGTGCAGCACCCCGTGCAGGAAGTACACGGGATCGTTGTGCGTGGTCTCGTGGATCGTCTCGATGCAGCCGCCCTGGTCGATGGCGACGTCGACGATGACCGCGCCCGGCTTCATCGTGCGCACCATGTCCTCGGTGACGACCACCGGCGCCCTGCCACCGGCCACGAGCACCGCACCGATCACCAGGTCGGCGTCGGCGATGTTGCGCTCGAGCGCACCGCGGTTCGACGCCAGGGTGACGATGCGGCCCTTGTTGATCTGATCGACCCAGCGGAGGCGGTCGAGGTTCTTGTCGAACAGCACGACCTCGGCCTCCATGCCCGCCGCGATCCACGCCGAGTTCCAGCCGACGTTGCCGGCGCCGAGCACGACCACCTTCGCCGGTTGCACGCCCGGTGCGCCGCCCATCAGCACGCCGCGTCCGCCGTTGTGGCGCTCGAGGTAGTGGGCGCCCATCTGCGGGGCGAGGCGGCCGGCGACCTCGCTCATCGGGGCGAGCAGGGGGAGCGCGCCGCTCGGCAGCTGCACGGTCTCGTACGCGACCGAGGTGCACTTCGACGCGACGAGCGCGGCGGCCACCTCGGGGTAGGCCGCGAGGTGGAGGTAGGTGAACAGGGTGAGGTCCTCGCGGAGGAAGCCGAACTCCTCGGCCTTGGGCTCTTTCACCTTCACGACCATCTGCTGTGCCCAGGCGTCGGCCGCGGTGGGAACGATGTCGGCGCCGGCCGCGCGGTAGTCGTCGTCGGTGAAGCTCGCGCCCTCGCCTGCCCCCGTCTCGACGAACACGTCGATGCCGAGGCGTTCGAACTCGCGTACGCCGTCGGGGGTCATCGCCACGCGGTGCTCTGCGGTCTTGATCTCCTTGGGGACGCCGACGGTGCTGATCGCCGGCTGGGCAGGTGCGCTGGTCATGGCGTCATCATCTGCCCGAAGAAACCATTGATCAACACACTGTTCAGGTACAAGATGGATAGATGACCGATGAAACAAGGGCGATCGACAGCATCGACCGACGAATCGTCGACGAACTG
>JBILUM010000160.1:0-6081 GCA_044370995.1 Ilumatobacteraceae bacterium
GTGTCATGGATCGACAGCACGTTCAGACTGGTCGCCGAGTTCCAGTCGGCCACGGTCAGCGATGCGGGGTCGAGGCCGGCCAGCCGCGCCAGCTTGGCCTCCACCACCCGATCGATCAGGGCGTCACGGACTCGCTCGTACTCGTCGATGCCGAGCGCCCCGGCGGTCGCGAGCGCCGCACCGAGCCGCGACCACTCGTCACCGTCGGCCGGCCGCCGGAGCACAGGGAGGTATCCGAACGTCACCGGCCGGACCGCGTCGACGCCGATGAGCGACGGACGCCCTCCGGGTGCCGCCTCGAGGCGATCGAACGCCTCGCGGATGGTGGCGAGCAGGTCGATCGGCTTCGGTCGGTTCGCGTCGCGCACGGCCCGAGGGTGCGGGTCCTCGATGTACAGCACCTTCGGATCGAGCGCCGCCCACCGCTGCGCGATCGGTGCAGTGGAGACGTCGGAGAAGTCGTACTGCAGCCGGCGGGTGAACGACGGATCGACGAAGGGCCGCATCTCGGCCGGGAAGGCGGCGGTGGCGTGGGGACCCGTGACGATCAGGTCGATCTCGCCGAGCCGATCCTCCAGGTCGACGTGGCCCTTTCCGTGGAAGAACACCATGTCGGAGACGGCGAACCGAGCCCCTGTCGGGATCCAATCGATGTCGGGGTGGGTCACTTCCGGATTGTAGGGCGGCGGCCGACAGCGTTGGGACCGACAGAACGCCACACGTCGTCAGCCTGCTGGCATGCTCTCCCGGCGACGACCGAGGTTGCCCACCACCATCGCCACCACCGTGACGAGGTACACCTGCCCGAAGAGCGCTTCGAGCGCCACGAGCGTGCGTGGCGTCGAGGCGACCGCTGTGATGTCTCCGAATCCGACCGTCGTGAGCGTGACGAAGCTGAAGTACTGCATCGCGGCCGGGTCGAGCGGACCGTTCGCCGACACGAACGACTCGGCGTCGAACATCAGGATCGACCGGTAGACGAACGCGAAGAACAATCCGAACAGGACGTAGATGGTGATCGCGCCGAGCACCGTCCGGATCGTCACCGTCGAGTGCCGCCGGATCGAACCGAAGATGAGCACCGGACCGGCCGCGACGAGGAACCCGTTGACGAGCAGCAGACCACCGCTCGCGTCACCCGTTTCCGGCAACGCCAACTGCACCGCCGCGATCACTACCGACAAGACGGCGACACCGAACGCCACCCGACGACGGACCTGACTGCCGGACTCCAAGCTCGACGCGAGGACCAGCGCTGTCCCGGCCAGGAGCACTTCCAGAACGCGTGCCACATCGCCTTCGGGGAAAGCGGCCTGGACCACGAACAGGGCGATCGCGCAGACGAAGATACGCACGTATCGCGTGACCGGCACCTCGGCCACCGGTGCCGCCGCCACGGGTGCCGCCGCCACGGGATCCACGTCAGACGTCCGGCACCGACGACCCGTCCGCACCGGCGGCGATCGGATCGTCCGACGACCAGATCGCCCAGACGCCGATCGCAGCGAGGACGCCGGCGATCACGACGCGGGCAGTGCCGAAGCCGCCGACCGCGATCACCGCCACCGCGAGGGCGAACGCAGCAAACCCAACGACACCGCGATTGCGGGCGATGAGCCCGGACACACTCTGACCCGTCGAACCGGTGGCACCGCGCAACCTCACGGCAGCCCGGTTCTCGCTGCGAAGGAAGGCGACGATCGCGACGACGACACCGAGCAGCACGGTCAACGTCAGGAGCACGAACAGGCTGCGCGTGAGCGATCCGAGCGTGGCCGTGATCGCGGCCCGACCGGCAGGATCGAGCGCCACCGTCGGCGCCTCTTCCAACACTGCGCGGATGATGGCCCGAGCGATGAGCATCACGGCGACGGATGCGAGAGAGAGCGCGAGAACGGCACGGCGCCGTCGGCGAGCGAGGAGCACGCAGCCGGCGTACGCCAGCACGGTCACGGCGAGTACGGCGATCAATGCACGCCTGGCGACGACCACCGCACGCTGAGCCGTCGCCACCGTCTGCCCCGCGTCGGCGAGCGCGTCGCTGCGGTACACCGTCAACTGCCCGAAGTCGTCGGGGAGATCGCGACCGAACGCCGCCTCGAGCGCCGCCACCTGCTCTGCCGGGTCGCCGTCGGCTGTCAAAGGTGGCAACTCGCGGTCGGCGAGGTAGCCCAGGTCCTGCACCGTCCGGAACGCAAGGCCGACCAACGGCAACAGGTTGAGCCGCACCTCGCCGTCGACGACGGACACACCGTCGAGAATCCCGTCGCCCACCAGAAGCCTCATCAGGCGTTCGTGGCTCCCCTCCACCAGCGCGACGACGATCGCTCGGGTGTCCTCATCGGCGAGCCTGGCCTCGAGTCGCGACTCCACCGCCGCGTGGGCGCCGCCCACGAGCGCAGGGACCATCACCTGCAGATTGTCCGGGACCAGTTCCGTCAACCGTGCTTCCACGTCAGCGGCCTCGAACGCCAGGTCCGTCAAGCGTGTGGCCAACGCCGCCGTCACCTCTGGTTCGGCGAGCGCACTCTCGGCCGCGGCGGCGACCTCGGAGGAGTCGAACAGCACATCGCGTGCCCACAACGCGATGACGCTCGTGAGCAGTCCCACGACTGCGACCAGACCGACGAGCACCGTCGCGATCGAACGCAATTTGCCCTTCATTGCACTGACCTCCTGGCCCAGTTCGTGGGAAGGTCGGCGCCACCCTCCGGACTCCAGCGTTCACCCATGCGCAAACGCATCGGGGTGGGCGACACGGGGCCCGCTGCGAGCATCTCGCCCAGCTGGAACGAGCGCGCCTCGCCGATCATGCTCGACGGAACGTGCGAGAACACCTTGGCCAACTCGTCGAGATCTCCGACGGAGTTGACCCGCATCAGCAACAGGTTGTCGCACTGGGAGATCACGTTGCGATGAACCTTCTGCGGGCGCTGGGTCGACAGCACCATGTAGATGCCGAACTTGCGGCCCTCCCCCGCGATCCAGACCGTGTGATCCGTGACCGCCCGCTCGAGCGGAGAGGCCGCATCGGGCGAACACACGTTGTGGGCCTCGTCGATCACCAACGACACCGCTGACCGCATCGGACGTCGCCGGAGTCGACCGAGCAGGGCGAGCGCCACCACCGAGCGCTCCCGGGCGTCGGGCAGCGAGCCGGTGTCGAACACGACCGTGCGACATCCGGCGACGAGGTCGACGAGCGACGGTTCGCCTGACCGCGCCCACACCGTCCACGACGCGACGCCGAGGTTGCCGATCCGTTGCGCGAGCTTGCGACTCGCGTCGTCGAATCGACGCAGCAGTGCGTCCTGCACGTCGACCGCCCCGTACCGTTCCCCGAGGCCCCGTGTCGCTTCGATGAGAGCCGCGTACTCGTCGGCATCGCCGATCGGATCGAGACCGAACGTGAGGCCCTGTTCCTCCAACGTGAGGTCGGAGAGGTGGATCTGCAATGGCAGGTCACCCCTGCCCCGACTGGCCACCGATACCTGGGCTCCAGCCTGATAGCGACGCTTCAGGTCGGCATACGCGGCGTTGCTCATCGGCGTGGCTCGAGATCGGTTGATGTCGGCTCGCGATCTGAACGCACCGAGTCCGACGTAGTCGCTGTTCGGGTCGATCACGTACAACGGCAGCGTGGTCTCCAGCAGGAGCCGTTCGAGCAACACCCCCAACGAGTACGTCTTCCCCGACCCCGATTGACCGCACAGGAACGTGTGCCGCGAGAAGCCGGCTGCCTTCAACCGGGCGTCGACCGCCGCTCGACTGAGGCGACCCACGGCGAGGGGTGCCGACGAACCCAGCACCTCGTCGAGCAGGGACTCCACATCTGCCGCCGATGCGGGCGTGAGCTCGCCACCGTCGAAGCCATCGGCGACCGACTTCTCCAGCCCGTCGGCCCCGATCGCTCCCAGCACCTGTCCGCGTCCCCGGACGAACCTGACCATCAGTCCGACGTTGGCGCCCTGGATCGAGCCCTCCTCCACGCCGAGCATGGCGGCATCGACGTCGACGTTCATCGCCTCGCGCTCGCCCGCGACGAGTTCCTGCACCTGCACGAGCAGAACGCCGTCCGACGAGGTGCGGACCACGACGAAGCCGCCGACCTCGAGTCCGCTGTCGAAGTCGGTGACGAACTCGACATCGCGACCGTTGACCGACCAAGCCGTCTCGACGGGCTTCATGTTGCGCAACAGTTGGCCGCGGAGATCCGAGCGGGCCGTCGACGAAGACATGGGGCCTAGGCATAGCAGTTCCTGCTGCCCTGGCAGAACACGGGCGGCAGGCCACGGCGCCCTCGGGCCGCCGGTCAGTCGTCTTTCAAGGCCACCGCGTTCGGGGTGACGTTCATCTTCGGAACGTACTCGGCGACCTCCACCTCACGGCCATCGCTCAGGTACTTCGCGCGCAGATCGCGGCGACACGCCCCACACGGGCCGTAGTAGGTCTCGGTCACCTCGGTGCTGCACCGCGGGCAGGCGAAGGTGTGGGGCGTGGCGAGCGCCTCCATCAGATCGAACCCCAGAACGCCTCGAGCGCGGCGGCGCCGGCGGCGGGATCGCCGAGCATCCACCAGTGTCCCTGGCCCTCCATCACGTGATGGCGCGCACCCAACTGCTCGCCGACTGCACCGCCGAGCGTCTCGCCCTGCACGAACGGGTCGAGCGGCGCGGTGATCGCGAGCCCGGGGACCGTGGCGGCGGGCGACAGCTCGGCGCCCCACGCCACCATCGCCGGCTGGGCCGCAGATCGGTAGAGGGCGAGGATGCAGCGACTCATCTCGTCGTCGGCCGCGGCGACGAGATGCGTGCCCGTGGCGCGCGGGATGCCGATGCCCTCGTAGAGCGCGACGCGATCCTCGACCGACGCCGCCATGGACTGCGTGAAGTACTCCTCGCCGGCGCCCGGCGTCTGCCAGATCTGGGCGAAGTCGTGCCACACGTAGTCGGGGTGGAACAGGCCCAGCACGTCGCACGCCCAACTGCGGAACAGCTCGGGCCGCAGCGCCACGGCGCGCATGCCGATGCCGCCGCCCCAGTCGTGACCGACGAGATCGACCGGACCCTGCTCGGCGACGACACCCTCGACCACACCGAGGAACCAGTCGACGTACTCCTCCTTGGTGGCGCCGAAGCCGTCGGGCGTGGGACACCCGAAGCCGGGGAGCTGCGGCGTGATCACGTCGGTGCGGGAGAGGTGCGAGACGAGTGGCTCCCAGATGACCGGGGTCTCGGGGTTGCCGTGGAGCAGGACTGCGGGCATGTCCCGATCCTGCCAGATCGGCAGGCGGCCGTCGGTCCGCCCCGACCGCCTCGTCAGCGAGCGGCGGCGTTCTTCAGCAGCGTGCCGGCGAAGGCACCCGTGTGCTGGCCGTGTTCCATGAATACCTGACCGTTGACGATCGTGCAGTCGTACCCCTCGGCAGCCTGCACGTAGCGGCCGGCACCGTTCGGGAAGTCGTAGGAGTAGCCGGGCGGCGGGAGGCGGAGTGCGTCGAAATCGATCACGTTCACGTCAGCGAAGGCGCCCACCTGCAGCCGTCCGCGATCGGTGATGCCGAACAGGTCGGCGGTATCGCTCGTGAGCCGACGGATCGCCTCCTCCAGACTCCAGCGCTGCCGCTCACGGATCCAGTAGGAGAGGAAGAAGGTGGGCTGGCTCGCATCGAGGATCTGGCCGACGTGTGCGCCGGCGTCGGCGAGGCCGAGGGTGACCAGAGGATCGTCGAGCATCTCCTCGACCGCGCCGAGGCGCTGGTTGAGGAACGGGTAGCTGCACACCAGAGCACCGTCGGTCTCGAGCAGCAGCTCGATGTAACACGCGGCCGCGCTGATGCCACGGCGACGAGCCTCGGCGCCGAGGGTGTGCTCGGGATCGAGGTCGTATCGGGCCACGTCGCGCCCTGCCCCCTGGTTGAGGATGAACAACTGGTCCACGTCGACCGATGGTGGAACCTGCTCCGCCTCTTCGATCAGCGTCGCCTTGAACGCTGCGTCGCGGATCGCCACCATCTTCTTGCCGTTGCGCATCTCGCGCAGCGACTTCCACGACGGCGACCGATCGAACACGGTGCGGGTG
>JBILUM010000161.1:0-6075 GCA_044370995.1 Ilumatobacteraceae bacterium
GGGCGACGAAGCTGGCCTCGGCACCGAGCGCCACGGCGAGCGGGTTGAACGGCGGGTCGATGCTGCCGAACGGTGAACTCTTGGTGACCTTGCCCACCTCCGACGTCGGCGAGTACTGGCCCTTGGTGAGCCCGTAGATGCGGTTGTTGAACAGCAGGATCGTCATGTTCACGTTGCGGCGCAGCGCGTGGATGAAGTGGTTGCCACCGATCGACAGCGCGTCGCCGTCGCCGGTGATCACCCACACGTCGAGGTCGGGCCTGGCGACCGCGACACCGGTCGCGACCGCCGGCGCACGCCCGTGGATGCTGTGGATGCCGTAGGTGTTCATGTAGTACGGGAACCGGCTGGAACAGCCGATGCCACTCACGAACACCGTGTTCTCGGGCGCCACGCCCAGGTCGGGCATGAGCGTCTGGACGGCGAGCAGGATGCCGTAGTCGCCACAGCCGGGGCACCAGCGCACCTCCTGGTCGCTGGTCCAGTCCTTCTTGGTGGTGAGGCGAACGGATGTGTCGGTCACGACTGGTCCTCCAGCTCTGACAGTTCTGCGGTGGCGGCCTCGATGGCGTCTTCGATCTCGAGGGCCGTGAACGGCAGGCCCTGCACCTTGCTGACCGACTTCGCGTCGACCAGGTACTCGGCCCGCACGATGCGGCACAGCTGGCCCATGTTGAGCTCGGGCACGATCACCCGGCGGAACCGGCGGAGAATGTCGCCGAGGTCGCGCGGCAGCGGGTTGAGGTGCATCAGGTGCACCCACGCGACCTTGTCGCCACGTCGTCGTGTTCGTTGGACGGCGGCGTCGATCGCGGCCCACGTGGAACCCCAGCCGAGGATGCACACGTCGGCGTCGGCGTCGCCGTGCACCTCCAGCGGCGGCAGGTCGTTCGCGATGCCGGCCACCTTGGCGGCACGGAGGTGCACCATCGTCTCGTGGTTGGCGGGCGAGTAGTTGATGTTGCCCGAACCGTCCTCCTTCTCGATGCCACCCACACGGTGCATCAGACCGGGCGTGCCGGGGATCGCCCAGGGACGGGCGAGCGTCTCGGGATCGCGCAGGTACGGCCAGAACTCGGGCGTGCCGTCGGGCGCTTCGTGATTGAACTCGGTGGCGAACGGCACGGAGATGTCGGGCAGCAGGCTCGGGTCGGGCAGCTTCCACGGTTCGGTGCCGTTGGCGAGGAAGCCGTCGCTCAACAGGATCACCGGCGTGCGGTACTTGAGCGCGATGCGGGCCGCCTCGATCGCGGCGAAGAAGCAGTGCGACGGGCTGTACGACGCGACGATCGGCAGCGGCGCCTCACCGTGACGGCCGAACATCGCGATGTTCAGGTCGGCGGCTTCGGTCTTGGTGGGCAGGCCGGTCGACGGGCCGCCGCGCTGGATGTCGATCAGCAGGAACGGCAGCTCGAGCGACACCGCCAGCGAGGTCGCCTCGCTCTTCAACGCGACGCCCGGACCCGACGTGGTCGTGATGCCCAGGTGCCCCGCGAACGACGCTCCGATCGCGAGCGCTGCCGCGGCGATCTCGTCCTCGGCCTGCACCGTGCGCACGCCGAAGTTCTTGTGCTTCGACAACTCGTGGAGGATGTCGCTCGCCGGCGTGATCGGGTACGAGCCGAGCGTGAGCGGCAGCTTGGCCAGGTGCGCGGCGGCGATCAGCCCCCAGGCGAGCGCCGTGTTGCCGTTGATGTTCGTGTACTCACCCGGCGGCAGGTGGGCCGGCTTCACCGTGAAGCGATGGCCGAACTCCTCGGTGGTCTCGCCGTAGTGGTAGCCCGCGAGATAGGCGGCGCGGTTCGACTGGCGCACCAGATCGTTCTTGCCGTACTTGTCGTCGATCCAGGCGAGCGTGGGCTCGGTGGGCCGTGAGTACATGAAGCTCACGAGGCCGAGCGCGAAGAAGTTCTTCGACCGGTCGGCGTCGCGGGGCTTCACACCGAGCGGCGCGGCCGCCTCCTTGGTGAGCGAGGTCATCGGCACCCTGATCACGCGGTACCCGTTGAGCGAACCGTCGTCGAGCGGGTTGCTGGTGAAGTCGGCCTTCTCGAGGTTGCGTTCGTCGAAGGTGTCGACGTTGAGGATGAGCGTGCCGCCGTGGACGAGTCGGCCGAGGTCGGCCTTCAGCGCCGCAGGGTTCATCGCCACCAGCACGCCCGGCGCGTCGCCGGGGGTGGTGATGTCGTGGTCGCTGATGTGCACCTGGAAGCTGGAGACACCGTTGACGGTGCCCGCCGGTGCACGGATCTCCGCGGGGTAGTCGGGGAACGTGGACAGGTCGTTGCCGAACAGGGCACTGGCCGAGGTGAATCGGTCGCCGGTCAGCTGCATCCCATCGCCCGAGTCTCCGGCGAACCGGATGACGACGTGGTCGATCTGTTCGGGATCTCCCGGACGATCGGCCACTGCCCGCATCGCGATGTCGGTCATGTTCTAACTCCCCCTCCGAAGTCGAACTGACGTCATGTTGTCCTGCACGTCCCGTGAGCCGTACAGGGCCACTTCTGTGACGACGGCCCTGCGTCGTTGCGAGACCGTGGTCGGAACGTACCACCGTGTCAGATGCCCTTCGGTCAAGGAAGGTCCCGATCAGGCGGGACTTCCGGCCCTGTTCGCGCGATCGACCGAACGCGTACCGAGGGCTGCTCACGTCGGACGGTCGTCGATCGTTGCGTCGGCGGCCTCCCCTGTCAGACTCCGGTCGTGCGTCCCCGCTCTGCTGCCCTGCTCGTCCTCGCCGCGCTCACCGCGACCACCTGCTCCGACGACCAGGGGACGTCGCCGGCGACGTCCACGGGACCGTCGTCGACCGTGCTGGCGTCCGAGCCCACGACCGTTGCCACGACCGCCCCGGAGGCGGCGACCGGCGATCGATCGGCTGCGACGTGGACGCTGCGACCCGGCGTCGAACAACTCGCGATCCTCGATGCCGAGCCCGGCACGGAACTCACCGTGTCGGCCGCCGACGATGAGCCCCTCGCGACCGGCGTGGTCGACGGCCAGGGTTCGCTGCTGTTCCGTTCCCTCCCGGCGGGCGCGGACGTGCGCGTCACGTCCGAGACCGAGGTGTCGGCCGACGTCACCGTGCTCGCCGCCGACGACGTGCCGAGCGGCGACTTCTACGCCGACCAGTCGAAGCTGCCCGCCGGCGGGTTCGGATACGTGACGGTCCGCGACGGCACCACGCTGAGCGCCAACGTCGTGCTCCCCGGCCCGGCCGACGAGGGCCCCTACCCCACCGTCGTCGAGTACAGCGGCTACGCGCCGAGCAACCCGTCGGACACCACCTCCGCCGAGCTCTACAACGCACTGGGCTTCGCGTACGTCGGTGTCAACATGCGCGGCACGGGCTGCAGCGGCGGCTCGTTCCGGTTCTTCGAACTCGCCCAGAGCATCGACGGCTACGACGTGATCGAGGCGATCGCCGCCCAGCCGTGGGTGCTCGACAACGAGGTCGGCATGGTCGGCATCAGCTATCCGGGCATCAGCCAGCTCTTCGTCGCAGCGACGCAGCCGCCGAGCCTCAACAGCATCACGCCGCTGTCGGTGCTCGCCGACAGCTACCGGAGCACCCTCTATCCCGGCGGCATCCTCAACACCGGGTTCGCCGTCGAGTGGACGCAGCAGCGCGTCGACCAGTCGAAGCCGTACGGGCAGGGCTGGGAGCAGGCGATGGTCGACGACGGCGACGACGAGTGCGAGCAGAACCAGTCGCTGCGCGGCCAGAACCCCGACCTCGTCGCCGAGATCGACGAGAACCCGTTCTACGCCAACCCGCTCGGCGACTCCCTCGCTCCGATCACCTTCGTCGACCGGATCGAGGTGCCGGTGTTCCTCGCCGGCGCGTGGCAGGACGAACAGACCGGCGGCCAGTTCGCCACGATGCTCGACCGTTTCACGGGCACCGACCACCTGTACGTGACGCTCACCAACGGCCTCCACACCGACTCGCTCAGCCCGCCGGTGTTCGCCCGCTACGCCGAGTTCCTCCAGCTGTACGTGGGCAAGACCGTGCCCGACCTCGCACCGGCACAGGCGATCGCTCCCGTGCTGGGCGGCGCCATCTACGGCGTCGAGACGTTCCGTCCGATGGAGGATCGCTTCACCGGGATGTCGTACGACGAGGCGCTCGCCGCGTTCGAGTCGGAACCGTCGGTCCGCGTGCTCGTCGACCACGGCGCAGCGGAGGGCTTCGCCCCCGGCACGCCCGAGCCGGCGGCCGTGCTGGAGTTCTCGAGCTGGCCGATCCCCGAGGCCGAGACCACGCGCTGGTTGCTCGACGACGATGGCGCACTCATCACCGACGACGTGACCCCCAGTGGGGAGAGCGCCTACAACGGCGACCCGGACGCGCTCCCGGCGACGTTCTTCGACGACGACGGCCCCGGCATCTGGGACGCGGCCGTCCAGTGGGACTGGCGAGCGATGCCGGAGGGCAGCGGGCTCGGCTTCGTGACCGCTCCCCTGGAGGACGACGTGTATGTCGCCGGGTCGGGATCGGCCGACCTGTGGGTGACGACCGACGCCGACGACGCCGACCTCGAGGTGACGATCACCGAGGTGCGTCCCGACGGCACCGAGGTCTACGTGCAGAGCGGCTGGCTGCGGCTCAGCCAACGCGCCCTCGCCGACGACGCCACCGAGTTGTGGCCACGGCACACCAACGCCGAGGCCGACGCAGCACCGGTGGCCGGCGAGGTCGTGGCCGCACGTGTGGAGATCCATCCGTTCGCCCATGCCTTCCGCGCCGGCAGCCGGCTGCGGCTCACGATCGACGCACCGGGCAACAACCGCGCCGAATGGGAGTTCCGCACGATCGAGGACGGCGACACCGAGGTGACGGTGCTGCACGACGCCGAGCACCCGTCATCGATCGTGCTGTCGACGATCCCCGCCGCAGCCCGCTCGATGCCCCTCCCCCCGGCACCCCCCGCCTGCGGTTCGCTGCGCGGTCAGCCGTGCCGCGACTACGTCCCGGCTTCGAACGGCGGCTGACTCCGGGCTCCGCCGGCGGCTGAGCCGCTGATCGGCAGCAGAACGTCGGGAACCGGAACGCCGTCCACGACGACCTGAGGTCCAACTGCTCGCACGGGGTCGATGTTCGTCGCCCCCGATCGACCTCGGAGGACCTCATCGATGACTGCGCTCACCTACGCCGATGGCGGCGACGGAGCGGATGGCACCACGGTCGACACCGATCTCGCCGCCGCCGAGGGCAGTCGCCGGTGGCGGTCGGTGTGGCGCATCCACTTCTACTCGGGCATGTTCGCGATGCCGTTCATCCTCTTCATGGCCGTGACCGGGTTGGTGATCCTCTACACCCAGCCGATCGAGGACCTCACCCAGGGCGACGTCCGCAAGGTCGACGTCGGCGAGTCACGGATCGGCTACGACGAACAGGCAGCCGCGGTCGAGGCCGCCTACCCCGACGGGACGGTGTACGACGTGACGCCGGGTGCTGCCGATCGGGCGACCCGGTTCTTCGTCGACGACGGCAGCGCGAGCGGGCAGCACGTGTTCGTCGACCCGTACACCGGCGAGGTGCTCGGCGACATCAAGCCGGGCAGCGGCATCATCGGGCTGTCGAACCGACTGCACGGCACCCTCAACAACGATTCGATCACGATCGACCTGCCGGCCGTGTCGTCGATCATCGACGACGGGCCGGTGATGCGCCCGTACGTCGTGGGCGACCTGATCCTCGAGATCCTCGGCGTGTGGACGCTCGTGCTCGTGTTCTCCGGCCTCTACCTGTGGTTCCCTCGTCGCTCGCGCAACAGCGACGGCTCGAAGGCCGAGCGCCGATCACTGTTCATCCGCAAGGGCATGACCGGCCGCGCCCGCTGGCGCGACCTGCACAGCACCGGCGGCGTCGTGCTCCTGTCGGTGATGCTCCTCACCATCGTGTCGGGCATGGCGTGGTCGACCTACTGGTCGGAGCAGTTCAGCATCCTCGCCGAGGAGGTCACGCCCGGCGCCCCGGTGGAACCCCCGTTCAGCGCACTCGGCGTGCGTGGCGACCTCGACCGCTTCGGCAACCAGATTCCGTGGGCCACGGGCGACTTCCCGATC
>JBILUM010000162.1:0-6039 GCA_044370995.1 Ilumatobacteraceae bacterium
GCTCAGGAGACGAAGAGTGCTCAGCTGGAGGTGCGCCCGAAGGCGGACATCACTCGGCGGCAGCGTCGCCGTCGCCGTCGCCGCCCTCGGCGGCGGCCGCAGCGGCGGCTTCGATGCTGGCACGGTTCTGCAGCACGGTGACGACCGGCATGTCGGGATCGCCCACGGCGGTGACGCCGGCCGGCATCGGCACGTCGGCGAGACGGATGACGTCGTGCGGCTGCATGTCGGTGATGTCGATCACGAACTCGTTCGGCATGTTGTTCGGGGTGGTGAGCACCTCGATCGTGTCGACCGAAGGATCGACGATGCCGCCGGTGGCGACGACGGCCTTCGACTCACCCTCGAGGCGCAGCGGCACCGAGACGGTGATCTCCTCGTTCATGTTGACCTGGAGGAAGTCGATGTGGCTGACGGTGCGCTTGATCGGGTGGCGTTGGAGCTCCTTCACCACGGCCGGGTAGCTCTTGCCGTCGACCTCGAGCGAGAGGACGGTGTTGGAACCGGCCGGGCCGCTCAGGGCGAGGCGGAGATCGCGCCGCTCGACGGTGACGCTGATCGGCGACATGCCACGGCCGTACAGCACGCCCGGGATGTGGCCCTCGGCGCGCAGACGGCGGGACGAGGACGAGCCGGTGGGGCGGCCGGTGGTGGCGGAGAGCTTGGTTTGCGACATGACAGAGCCTCGATCAGAGCGTGCATTCGGAAGCGATGCAGAACAGCCCGCAATGTTATCGGGGCGCCCGCCGGAATCGCCACCCGCCGCGAAGGGTGGCAGGGGACGGCATCTGACCTGGTCAGGCCTGGTTCTCTCCGCCGAAGATCTCGCTCACGCTCGTGTCGTCGAAGACGGCGTTGAGCGCATCGGCGATCAGCGGGGCGATGGAGAGCACCTCGATCTTGTCGATCTGCTTCTCGGGCGGCAGCGGCAGCGTGTTGGTGAGCACGATCCGGTCGATCTTGGAGTTCTTCAACCGGTCGATGGCCGGGCCGCTCAGCACGCCGTGGGTGGCCATTGCCCAGACCTCGGTCGCGCCGCGGGCCATGAGCACGTCGGCGGCGGCGCAGATGGTGCCGCCGGAGTCGATCATGTCGTCGGTGAGGATGCACAGACGGCCATCGACATCACCGATGACCTCCTTGGCCTCGGCCACGTTCGTGGTGCCCTTCGGCCGGCGCTTGTAGATGAACGCGAGGTCGGCGCCCTTGTCGGTGAGGTGCTGGGCCATGCGCTCGGCCACCTTGATGCGGCCGGCGTCGGGCGAGACGATCACCGGGTTCTCGGCGTTGGTCCGGATGTAGCTCTCGAGCACCGGCATCGCGGTGAGATGGTCGACCGGGCCGTCGAAGAAGCCCTGGATCTGACCGCTGTGCAGGTCGATCGACACCATGCGCTTGGCGCCGGCCGCCTTGAACAGGTCGGCGATCAGCTTCGCAGTGATCGGTTCACGACCCTCGGCCTTGCGGTCCTGACGGGCGTAGCCGTAGAAGGGGCAGACCGCCGTGATGCGCTTGGCCGACGCCCGGTTGGCGGCGTCGATCATGATCAGTTGCTCCATGATCGAGTCGTTGATGCTGCGGCCGTCGCACCCGAAGTGGGTCTGCATGATGAACACGTCGCTACCGCGGATGCTCTCGGTGAAGCGGGGGCGCATCTCACCGTTGGCGAACTCGACGAGGTTGGGGTCTCCGAGGGAGATGCCGAGGTGCTTGGCCACCTCCTCCGCCAGCGCGGGGTGTGTCCGCCCTGTATAGAGCGACATCCGCTTGGTGGTGACCTTCTCCATGGTCGAGGCTGCTTTCTGCGTGGTTCGTGCCTGCGGCGTCAGGCCGTGGGCGCAGTGTAGAACGCACCGGTCGTGGCGCCCGCAGCGACTGCGCTACCGACGGGCAGATGGGCGTACGGGCCGACGTGTGCGCCCTCGCCGATCTCCGCGTCGTGGCCGACGGTCTGTTCGACGACGGCCTCTGCGCCGACGCGACAGTCGACCAGGCGCGTGTCGGGCCCGATCTCGCTGCCGTCGCCGACGACGGTGTCGCCCTGCAGGATCGTGCCCGGGTAGAGCGTGACGTCGCGGCCGAGCGTGACGGTGACATCGAGGAAGGTCTGGCGCGGATCGAGCATCGTGACCCCGGCGAGGAGCCACTGCCGGTTGATGCGGTTGCGCAGCTCTCGCTCGGCGAGCGCGAGCTGCCAGCGGTCGTTGACGCCCTGGGTCTCGGCCTCGGGGGCCTCGAAGCTGCCGACCCGGTGGCCCATGCTGGCGAGCACGCCGATGACGTCGGTGAGGTAGTACTCGCCCTGCGCGTTGTCGGGCGAGAGGTGCCGCAGCGCCGGGCCGAGCAGGTCGCGGCGGAACGCGTACATGCCCATGTTGACCTCGCGGATCGCCCGCTCGTCGTCGTTCGCGTCGCGCTGTTCGACGATGCGGAGCACGCGGCCCTCGCCGGCCTTCGACGGGCCGCGCACCACGCGGCCGTAGCCCGTGGGGTCGTCGAGGACGCTGGTGGTGAGCGTGGCCGCGTTGCCGTTGGCGAGGTGGGCCGCCACGAGGCCAACGAGGGTGTCGGGGGTGAGCAGCGGCGTGTCGCCGGGGAGGAGGAGCACGGTCGAGTCGTCGTCGAGGTCGTCGCCGGGGATGACGGTCATGCCCACCATGGCCGCGTCGCCGGTACCGCGCTGCACGGTCTGCTCGACGAAGGAGACGTTGGCCCACGCCGGCGCCTGCTCCTGCACCTTCTTGGTGACCCGCTCGGCGCCGTGGCCGACGACGAGGACGGTGCGGTCGACCTGCAGGCCTTCCAGGGCGTGGATGACGTGCATCACCATGGCCCGGCCACAGATCATGTGGAGGGGCTTCGGGCGCGACGAGCGCATCCGCGACCCTTCGCCGGCTGCGAGGACGATGGCAGAGACTCCCATACGACCGTTCTATCGCACCGACGCCGTGGCCGAGCGGCAACCGTCGGCCGGTGCCCGTCGGGCGCTGGTTCCGGGGAGAGGACTCGAACCCCTATACGCGGCACCAAAAACCGCTGTCCTGCCATTGAACGACCCCGGATGGACGGCGTCAGGATATCGGCGCCCCTCCGCCCCGCATTTGCCGTGCATCTGGCGCGCATTCGGCGCGCATTTGGCATCGCAGGTCGCGCCCGATAGCGTCTCACGAGCTATGGGTTCTCTGATCAAGAAGCGTCGCAAGCGCATGCGGAAGAAGAAGCACAAGAAGATGCTTCGCCGGACTCGGCACGCGCGTCAACGCGGCAAGTAACCAACCGTCCCTGCCGGCTCGCTGCCGGCCTCCACACGCCTTCGGCCCCCACAGCAACCGCTGTGCCGGGGCCGCTGTCGCGTCTCGGGCCGGATTCGCGCGGTTCAGACCCGGGTGCGGGTGAAGACGACCATCGCTTCGGGCTCGAGCGACTGCAGCGCCAGATGATGGCCCTCGACGAACCAGGTCGCGCCGCTGCCGGCGAGCACCGGGGCGACGCCGGCCTTCTCGCCGATCCGATCGCGCCACCTGGCCAGCTCGGGCACCACGGCGATGGCCGCCGGTTCCAGGTCGTTCGGTCCGTCGGCGGTGGGGCCGCCCAGGTCGTCCCACGCCCGATACGCAGCAGGGGTGCTCACGGCGAGCGGCGGGATCACCAGCGTGAGGTCGAGCGCGACGGGTGGCAGTGGGGCGAGCACCTCGCCGATGCCGGTCACCCGGGCACGTCCGCCGCGGAGGCAGAACGGGATGTCGGCGCCGAGCTGCGAGCAGGCGACGAGGTCGTCGTGGCCGGCCCATCGCAGCACCGCGGCCGCGTCGGCCGATCCGCCGCCGAGGCCGCCGCCGTGGGGAATGCGTTTGTGGAGGTGCACGTGGGCGCTGCGCCCGGCGAGGCGGAGGGCGCGGGCGACGAGGTTGCCGTCGTCGAGCGGCACGCCGGCGGCGAAGGGTCCGTCGGCCGACAGGCCGGTGCGGGTCGGGTCGATCGTGAGCAGGTCGGCCACCTCGAGGGTGACCATCTCTGCGTCGATCAGGTGGTAGCCGTCGTCGCGGACGCCGGTGATCCGCAGCGTGCGCGTGAGCTTCGCCGGTGCCTCGACCGTGACGGGTCCCTCGGTGCCGGACCCCTCGAAGAACGTTGGTCGCGCGTTCATGGCTGGTGTGCCGCCCACACCTCGGTGAGGCGGCCCCACTCGACGACGTCGAGCTCTTCGGGGCGTCGCTGTGCGTCGATGCCTGCCTCCTCGAAGACCTCGGGGGCGACGACGCCGGCGAGCGATCGGCGCAGCATCTTGCGGCGCTGCCCGAACGCGGTGCGCACGAGGGGGAACAGCTGGGCGAAGTCGGCGGTGGTGGCCGGCGCGTCGCGGCGGGTGAGCTCGGCCAGGGCCGACTCGACGTTGGGCTTCGGGACGAACACGCTGGCCGGCACGAGACCGGCGATGCGTGCCGTCGCCCAGTACGCGATCTTCACGGTGACGGCGCCGTAGGCCGGTGTGCGCGGCGAGGCGCAGAAGCGTTCGGCCACCTCGCGCTGCACCATGACGAGCATCCGGGCGATCGCCGGGACGTCGTCGAGCAGGTCGAGCACGAGCGGTGTGGCCACGTTGTACGGCAGGTTGGCGACGAGCACCCACCGGTCGTGGCCGTCGAGCACCTGGGCCCAGTCGAGCTGCATCGCGTCGCCTTCGATGACGGTGACGTTCGGGCAGTCCTGCACCACGGTGCGCAGCACGGGCACGACCCCGCGGTCGACCTCGACCGCACGGACGGTGGCGCCGGTCTCCGCGAGTGCCAGGGTGAGTGAACCGAGCCCGGCGCCGATTTCGATCACGTGATCGTCGGGTCCCACGTTCGCGAGGCGTGCGATGCGGCGGACGGTGTTCGGGTCACCGACGAAGTTCTGGCCGAGGTCGCGGCGCGCGGCGAGGCCGTGGTCGGCGAGCAGTCGCGTGACGTCGGCGCGGGAGAGCACGAGGAGGCGGTGGGCCGGGGTGACCCGGCTACCAGGACAACCGGATCGGGACGGGCGAGTCGACGAGGTCGGCGATCTCGATGAACAGATCGGTGTCGATGCCGACCGTGATGCCGTAGGGGATCGACACACCCATCGTGTTCCGGCAGGTGATCGACAGGCCGTTGTCGATGTTGGTGATCGTGAGCAGCACGCCTGACGGTGCCTGCGGCGCCGAGCACTTCTTGTCGATCGTGGGATCGAAGCGCTTGTAACTGGCGGTGCCGGTGATCTCGTTGGCGCCCGGTGCATCGGGCAGGGCGACGTCGATGACGGCCGGGGCGACCACGACGACGGTGTTGTCGAGGAAGATGGGGACCTCGGTCTCGACGGTCATCTCGGCGGGCGCTTCGGTGACCTCGGGGCCGGGGATGCCGGCCGCGGCGATGCTCGACGAGGCGGCCGGATCGTCGCGATCGAACAGCCAGATGGCGGGGAGGGCCACGAGGGTGAAAGCCGTGGCGAGGACGACCCGCCGGCGCTCGTGAACGTCCATTACGAAAAGGCTACGAACTACAACCGTGAAAGGCAAGGCATGCCGGACGTCGATGTGTCACGTCGGGTGCCACATCGGGTGAGTTCGGGTGAGCATCGGGTGAGTTCGGGTGGCGTCCGGGTCACCCGGGCGTGTCCGCGGACGCCACGTCGGACGCCACGTCGGACGCCACGTCGGACGCCACTTCGGAGGTCACCCCAGGGCCGGGAACGCGGTACGAGTGGCGGCGACCGTGGCGGCAGCGAACGCAGCCAGCGGCTCGTCACGGAGGTCGGCGACGAAGCGGGCCACGTGGCCGACGAACGCCGGCTGGTTGGTGCGGCCGCGGTGCGGCACGGGCGCCAGGTAGGGGCTGTCGGTCTCGACGAGCAGCCGGTCTGCGGGGCACAGGCGTGCCGCGGCCTGCAGGTCGGTGGCGGTCTTGAACGTGACGATGCCGCTGAACGACAGGAAGGCGCCGCGATCGAGGCAGGCACGCGCCTCGTCCGGCCCGCCGGTGAAGCAGTGGAAGATCGTCCGCTCGGGCATGCCCTCGG
>JBILUM010000164.1:0-6022 GCA_044370995.1 Ilumatobacteraceae bacterium
CCGGCTCGGCAACGTGATCGCCGACGCGATGGATGCCCAGGGCGACCCGCCCGAGAAGGTGCTGAAGGCCCGCGGCAAGTACCTGCGCACACCGGCGACGCTCGCGGTCGGCACTGCCGTCGGCGACTCGCCGTTGCGCACCGCCGAGAACCGCGACGCGGTCGCCGCCGGCATCCAGAACCTGCTGCTCGCGGCCACCGCCGCCGGCCTGGCGACCTACTGGGGCTCGTGCCCGAAGGGCGCGAACGACGTGGTCGCCGATCTCGTCGGCTGGGAGAAGGGCACCCACGTGACGGCGCTGATCTACCTCGGTTGGGCCACGACGGAGGTCGCCGCACCGGAACGACCGGCGCCGGCACTCACCTTCCACGCCTGATCGAGCGGGGTGGACGCGCCCCGTTCAGCTGCCGGGCGTCCGCGACTCGGTGATGTCCATCTCCTCGGGTTCGCAGCCGAGCGCGATCAGCATCTTCGACACCCCGTGGAACAGGGCGAGGCCGATGCTCATCTCGACCAGCTCGGCCTCGGTGAACTCGGCGAGCAACGCCGCCTGCACGTCGGCCGGGGGCGGGCCACCCGCGCCGAGGAACGAGTCGGCGTACCGGAGGGCGAGCTTGTATCGAGGTGACAACGTGGACGATGCATGGTCGTCGTCGATCTGTTCGACGAGCGTCTCGTCGAGTCCCTGCTGCTTCGCGACCGCGAAGCGGACGTTGCGTCAATACCCGCAGTCGGTGATGCGGGCGTTGCGGATCCGGACCGCTTCCTTGGTGGGATGGTCGAGCACCCCGTGCGACCAGAACGTCGCGTAGGTGGTGCCGAAGGCGCGGGCCAGTTCGGGATGGTGGGCGAGGATCGTGCCGAAGTGGGCCGGCTGATCGGGCACGGCGCTGGGCAGGCGGGGCACGGTGGACATCAGGTTCCCTCTCCGGTCGATGTGTCGGTGATGGCAGGCGTGGGTGCCGCGGGCACGTCGAGCACGCGGCGCAGCTTGGTGAACCCGTCGGCGAAGGCCATGCGGAACATGATCGCGACCTGCTCGGCCGGCGTGTAGTGCTCGCCGAGTCGGGCCATCAGCGCGTCGTCGATGCCGTGCACGTCGAGCGCGAACTGCTCGGCGACAGCGACGACCGTCTCCTCCGCAACGTCGAGCGGGCCGAACGACGCCATCGATCCCTCGCCGGTGATCATCTGGCCGATGCGCGCTTCGATCAGCGCTGCGCTGCGACCGGGGCACTCCTGCGCGGTGTCGCCGCGGAGCTGGGCGAGTTGGTCGGCCAACCCGGCGCGAACGGCGAGCAGCGTGGCCTCGTCGTCGTGACCTCCGAGCCAGCTGGTCACGCCGCGTGCTCCGGGGTGGGCAACTGCTCGATCACGTGGAGCCAGCCCTCGCCGAGCACCGAGGCGTCGCCGCCGCCGGAGGCGTGTTCGACACCGACGACCCGCGCGAAGGTGCGCTGCAGCAGCGCGATCGCCACGACGTCGCCCACGCCGAGGCACTCCTGCAGCGCCTCGTCGAGCACATCGTGCGCCAACTCGCGTTCGGACATGTCGGCGTGCGCGCCGGCGGCCGCGACGGCGGCGATCGCCCGGTCGAGGTAGGTGGAGCCCTGCGTGGTGGCCACGAGGTCAGCATCGCGTACCGCCTTGGCCGCATCACCAGTGAGCGACGACACGAGCGCGGAGGCCGTGCGGGCGAACGGGTGGTCGAGCGCTGCGGTCGGCACCTCGTCGAGCGCGGCGAGCGCCTCGTCGAGCGAGCCGCTCTGGGCCGCGACGATGGCGTGGAGGACCGAGAGTTCGAACATGCCCGAGATGCGTTCGTGCATCTGCTCCTCGGCACGGGCGATCATCGACAGCGCCACCTTGGCGTCGCCGCGGTGCATCGCTGCGCCGGCGACGGCGAGCAACGGCACGGGACCGGCCGGCGACCCCTCGGCGAGCGACAGCAACTCCTCGGTGGTGCGGTGCGCGCCGGCGGAACGTCCGAGCGCGACCTGGGTGCGCACGAGCGCCGACAGCGCCTGCACCATGCCGAACTTGTCGCCGAGCCGCCGGAAGCGGGTGCGCGCCTGCTCGGCGTTGGACATCGCCTCGTCGAGCCGGCCGTGCCACAGGCGGAGATCGGCCATGAGCGTCTGCATCATCGCTGCGGCCCAGTCGTCACCCCGCTCGAGCGCCTCGGCCTGGACGATGTTCGCCAGGTCCTCGGCCTCGACGAACCGGCGCTGGAAGAAGCGCACGAACGCGAGCAGCCCGAAGGCCCAGCCCACCCCGTTGCGGTCGCCGAGCCGACTGTGGGTCTCGGCGGCGCGGTGCAGTCGTTCGTCGGCCAGGTCGAGGTCGCCCGACAGGAACGACAGCCAGGCGCGGTGCTGCTCGATGTAGGCGAGGCCGCGCTCGTCGCCGAGCTCGCGGTAGACCGCTTCTGCCTCGCCGAAGTGCCATTCGGCGTCCGACAACGAGCCGCCGAACAGCTCGATGAAGCCGCGCTGACGCAGCGCGTCGGCGAGAAGGGTCGGCGAGCCGGCGGTGCGGAGCAGGTCGACGCTGCGGCCCAGTTCGGCACGGGCGCCGACGGGGTCACCCTGCAGATGGTGCAGCGACCCGAGCAGCCGTCGGGCCTCGCCCTCGACGGCTGCGTCCTTGCGCGCGGTCGCGTCGGCGAGCAGGGCCGCGAGATCGGTGCGGGCCACGGCCCAGTCGCGGGTCTCGATGAGACCGGCGCAGCGCACGAGCATCAGCTGGGTCCGGTCGGCCTGCTCGGACGGGTGACCGTTCATGAGGGCGACGGCGCGCGTGGCGTGGCGCACCGACAGGCGGTGACTGCCACTGTCGCGGGCACGACGCGCGGCGATCGACAAGGCGCGCACGGCGTCGGTGCGGATCGTGGCCGGCACCTTGTCCACCTGTCCGAGTTCGGCCACCAACTCGGCCGCCGTGGCCGCATGGTGGGCGAGGTCGTCGATGGCCGTGGGTGCGTAGGCGGCGAGGGTGGCCGCGACGCCGGCGTGGCGTTGGGCACGCGACGCCTTGGTGAGCGTCTGGTAGGTGGTCTCGCGCACCGAGTCGCTGCGGAACCGCCACCGCTGCCCCTCGACCACGAGGAACCCCTTCGCATCGAGCTGCGACACCGTCAGTCGGTCGAACGGTTGGTTCATCGCCTTCGCGAAGCGCTCGAGCGCCATGAGGGTGCCCGACAGCCCGAGCGTGGCGGCGTTGTCGAGCACCTGCCGCTCGCTCACGTTCAACTGGTCGAGCCGGGCCGCGATGAGCGCACGCAGCGAGTCGGGCAGCTCGCTCGACGGGCCCTCCTCGGCCACCACGCCGGCCAACTGCTGCAGGAACAGCGGATTGCCGCCACTGCGGTCGAACAGCGCACCGAGCAGCTTCTGGTCGGGGATGATCGTCTCGCCGGTGTGGCCATCGTTGACAGCGCCGGTGAGCTGACCGAGCAGCTCGATCGCCAGCTCGTCGCTGTCGGCACGGGCAAGGGGCTGCACGGTGAGCGACAGCACGGTCGTGCGATCGGTGGACGGCGGCCACGGCACGTCGCCGCCCGGGCGCATCGACGTGATCAGCACGAACGGCAGCCGCTGCACGGCGCCGACGAGGTGCTCGAGCAGGTCGACGACCACCTGGTCGGCCCAGTGCAGGTCGTCGATCCAGAGTATGAGCGGGCCCTTGGCCGCGCGCATCTCGATCACCCGCGTGATGGCACGGTGCACCGCATCGCGCCGCGCGGTGCCGTCGAGCGCGTCGAGCGCCGACTCGTGACCGAGCAGGTGCAGGAACGCCTCCACCGCACGCTCCACCTCGGGGGTGATGCCGTCGGTGGCGAGCAGCTTCGCCGCCTTGCCGAGCGCCCGTTCGCGCAGCTCGTCGAGGTCGAGCGCCGGGTCGAAGCCGAGGTGCCCGGCGATCGCGGAGGCGATCGGTGACCACACGTTCGACTCGCCGTACGGCGCGCACACGCCTTCGAGCACGGCGCCGGAACCGGCCCCGATCTCGTCGAGGGTGTCGAGCAGTTCGTCGATGAGCCGGCTCTTGCCGACGCCACTCTCACCCACCACGTTGAGCAGCAGGGTGCGGTGTTCGTCGATGCCGAGCTTGAGCGCAGCGCGGGCGAGGGTGAGTTCGGGATCGCGGCCGACGAGGCGGAGGTCGGTGCGCCGCACACGGGCGCCCGGCGCGGTGAGCGTGCCGCCGGCCAGCCAGGTGGTGATCGACTGCTCGCGACCGCGCGGCTGCAGCTCGGTGGGCGGGCCGTACTCGATGACGTCGTTGGTGAGCGCGTAGGTGGCCTCGCCGACGAGCACGCCGCCGGGCGGCGACTCGGCCTGCAGTCGGGAGGCGGTGTTCACCACGTCGCCCATGGCCGTGTAGTCGGTGCCGGCGAGCGTGCCGACGAGCACCTCGCCGGTGTTGATGCCGATGCGGAGCTTGAGCGGGTGCGCCGGGCTCTCGTCCTCGACGTAGCGGTCGATGGTCTCCTGCATGCGCAGGGCGGATCGCACGGCGCGCTCGGCGTCGTCCTCGTGGGCGACCGGCGCACCGAACAGGGCGAGGATGCCGTCGCCGAGCAGTTTGTCGACCCGGCCGCCGAACGCGGTGACGTCGTCGACCAGCCGTTCGAACACCCCGTCGATCAGCCGCTTCACCTGTTCGGGGTCGAGGTGCTCGGCGAGCGAGGTGAAGCCGACCACGTCGCTGAACAGCACGGTGACGATGCGCCGTTCCTCGGCCTGACCTGCCGCGACGGCATGGCCGCAGGAGGAGCAGAAGCGCGCTCCCGGGGCCAGGGGCGCTGCGCACGAGGGGCAGAGCATCACTCCCGAAGCGTACGGCACATCCACCTGGAGAGGGACGACGTTTCCGCAGGCCGGGGGTAGGTTCCGTGCTCGTGAGCACCGGAGGGCCGCCGCCAGCATCGACGCGCCCTGCCGGCGCGCCCGCGCTGCCGTCCGTCCGGGAGCAGCGGCCGAGGCCCGTGCTGTGGCTGCGCAGCCACCCGCGCGTCGCCGATGCGCTGCTGGCCGGGTTGGTCACCGCCGTGGCCCTCGGCGCCCACCTGTTCATCGACTCCACGGGCGAGACCGAGGTCAGCGACCCGACCTGGTGGTCACCGTTGCTCGTGCTCGCCTCCACGGTCCCGCTCGCCTGGCGACGTCGGTGGCCGGTGGCCGTCCTGGTGGCCGTGAGCGTGCCCGAGTGCATCCTGCAGGCGTCGGAGATGGTCGGCGCCGGCTTCTTGAACATTCTGATCGCCACGTATTCGCTCGGCGCCTACGTGGCGGGCCGGCGCCTGGTGGTGTCCGGCGCCCTCACCTTCGCCTGCCTGCTCGGCTTCGTCGCGGTGGGGGTCGCCGTCGACGGGGTGGATGCCGCGACGCTCGTCAGCACGACCGTGCTCTACGCGGGCGCGATCCTCCTCGGCGACAACATGCGCCGGCGTCGCGAGCGGGCCGACGAGCTGGTGGAGCGGGCCGAGCGGGCCGAGCGAGAGCGCGAACTCCTGGCGGTCCAGCAGGTGCAGCAGGAGCGCACCCGCATCGCCCGAGAGATGCACGACGTCGTCGCCCACAGTCTGAGCGTCATGATCATCCAGGCAGGTGCAGCACGACGGCAGGTGCGCGCCCATCCCGACCAGGCCGTCGGCGCGCTCGAGAACATCGAGTCGACCGGTCGGGAGGCGATGAGCGAGATGCGCCGCATCCTCGGCGTGCTGCGCAGTGACGCCGCACGCGACGGCGACGACGCTGTCGATCTCGCCCCGCAGCCGTCGCTGGCCGCGCTCGGCGACCTGGTGGCCGCGTCGTCCGACCTGCCGATCGAACTGCACACCGACGGCGACCTCGACGGCGTACCGGCGGCCGTCGAGCTCTCGGCGTACCGGGTCGTGCAGGAGGCGCTCACCAACGTGCGCCGACACGCCGGCCGCGTCGATCACGTCGCCGTGGCGGTACAGCGCGCCGACGGCCGGTTGACGGTGACGGTGGAGGACGACGGCCGCGGCGCGAGT
>JBILUM010000166.1:0-6012 GCA_044370995.1 Ilumatobacteraceae bacterium
TCACGATCGCCACGCCCGGCAGTTCGGGGTCGTGCTGCAGCCGGCGCGTGAGGACACCCTCGGTGACCACCTCGATGCGCGTGTGCTCACCGATGTGGCGCTCGTCGCGGGTCTGGTATCCGACCGTCCGTCCGACGGGCTCGCCGAGGAGGCTCGCCATCCGCTGCGCCGCGGCACGGGTGGCGAGGCGCCGTGGTTCGAGCATCACGATGCGGCGGTCGCCGAGCCAGGGCTGGTCGAGCAGCCAGAGGGGGACGACGGTCGTCTTGCCGGCACCGGGCGCTGCGACCAGAACGGCGGCGTACTGCTCGTCGAGGGCGACGCCGAGCGCGTCGAGGGTGGCGACGACGGGGAGGTCGGCGACCGACGCGGGGATCGGCACCGGTGGTGGACTCCGGCGTCTGTTCGGGTCAGCCCGCGAGTGCGGGCGTGCCGTGGAACGGGCCGGGGTCGCCGGCGACCGGCATGTTCGGCCGCGACCAGGCGCAGGACTCGGCGATCGCGTCGGCGACGCCACGCCACTCGGCGGCGTTCCAGCCCTCGGCGGCGGCCGGCACGGTGCCATCGGTACGGAGGAACACGAACGCCGGCAGCTCGGCCAGGCCGAGGGACTTCACGAACGAGCGGTCGGCGTCGCAGTAGACGAGGAAGTCGTCGGTGAGCGGTCCGAGGAAGTCGCGTGCCTCGGCGCGGGTGCAGGTGAGCACGAAGTTGACCCGAGCGTCGGACCCGCGGAAGCCGTCGAGGATGCGGACCGCGGTCTTCAGGATCCAGGCGCTCTCGTTGGTGAACGGGTCGAGGATCACGCTCGCGAGGTGGAACGTGGTGAGCCACTCCTCGAGCGGGCGGGCGTCACCGTCGAGCGAGGTGAGGACGACGTCGGGCGAAGGATTCATGGCCACGGGCGACAAGCTACCAAGCCGACCGGTCGCGCCCCCAGCTCATGCGGCCGGCGTCCCCCTTCCGACCCCTCCCGTCCCCACCCGTCCCCGACGAACGCCGCGCACAGGTCGCGAAAGAAGTTCCGGATCCCGGGAACCGGACGAGGCCGGCGGGCGACCTCCTCGACATGAGCATGCTCCCGTCGATCCGTCGCGCCCTCGCTGCCGCCGCCCTGTCCACCCTCGCCCTGGCCGCCTGCGGTGGCGACGACGAGTCGAGCGATCACCACGGCGAGCCCGCCGAGACCGTCGCACCCACGGCGGACGCCGTGGTCGTCGACGTCGACGCGGACGCTGCCGAGCCCGGCACCCAGACCGTGCCCCTGGGCTCGACCGTCTCGCTGCACATCATCTCGACGGAGGAGCACGAGTTCCACCTGCACGGCTACGACCTCGAGGCCGAGGGCACCGACCTGACCCTGACCTTCGTCGCCGACGAGGCCGGCGAGTTCGAGGTCGAGACCCACGACACCGAAGAACTCGTCTTCACCCTCGTCGTCGAATGACCCGCACGCGGTCCGAGTGCCACGCGCCACCCGGGTGGCGGCTGGGGCTCGGACCGACAGCTGGGACTCGGACCGGCGGCTGGGACTCGGACCCCGGCCGCGGCGGTGCACCGGCGGGGGATCGCCACTAGGTTCGCAGCGTGCATCCCATCGAACGTCTCCGCTACGTGGCCAGGGCGTCGGGTGGCGACCAGCGGATGCTCGTGCGCGAGACCGCCGGCGCGTTGCGCGGCCTCCAGTTCGAGCCGGCCGGTCTGGTGATCGCCTGCCGGCGGATCGTCGAACGCCATCCCACCAGCGGTCCGCTGTGGTGGTTCTGCTCGTCGTTGCTCACCGCGGCGCGCCCGTTCGACGCCGCCCATCAGCTCGCGAGCGAGGTCGAGCACGACCGCACCCCCGATCACCTCTTCGATCTCCTGCCCGACGACGCCACGGTGTGCGTGGTCGGCTGGCCCGACCTCATCGGCGACGCGGTCATGCGGCGCGGCGACATCCGGGTGCTCGCCGTCGACGCCGACGACGAGGGCAGCTCGTTCGTCCGCCGGCTCCAGCGGGCCGACATCGAGGCCGAGGTGGTGCCCGCAGCAGGGATCGCGGCGGCGGCCGTGGCCGCCGACATCGTGCTGGTGGAGGCGATGGCGGCCGGACCGGGCGAGGTCCTCGCGTCCCCCGGTTCACGGGCGCTGGCGAGCGTGGCCTATTGCAGCGAGGTGCCCACCTGGCTCGTGGCCGGCCGTGGCCGCCGACTGCCGGAGGCGTTGTTCACGACCATGTCGACCCGGATCGCCGACGTGCGCGTGCCCTGGGACGCCGACGCCGAGCCGCTGCCGCTCGCCCTGTTCGGCAGCGTGATCGGTCCGGACGGTCCGATCGATGCGACCACGCCGGGCGTGCTCGACGCCGAGTGCGCCATGGCCCACGAACTGGTGAAGTCCTCCCCGATGTGACCCGGGCCGTGTCCGGCCCGCTGGTCAGCGCTGACCGGAGCGGTTGGGCTGGAGGTTGGCGGCCTCGGCCAAGCGGCCGGCCAGCCGTTGCTCGGTCGTGGGCACGAGCCCCACGGTGACGCGGATGTGCGGGTCGCCGTCGCGCACCTGGAACGGGTCGCCCGGCGCCGCCCCGATGCCCTGGGCCGCGAGCGTGAGCAGCGCCGAACGTTCGTCGCGCACGCGCATCCACAGGTTGATGCCGTCGGTACCGGTGGACGGCACGCCGTGGGTGTCGAGCACGGAGGTGATCGCACTGCGCCGGGCTGCGTACTCGTCGCGGGCCGCCGCGACAGCGTCGAGCGTGGCGGGGTCGTCGAGCATCTCGAGCAGCACCGCCTGCAGGATGCGGCTGCTCCACCCGGGGCCGAGCAGGCGTCGGTTCGCGACCGCGGTGATCACGTCACCCGCGCCGCCGACGGCGGCGAGTCGCAGGTCGGGCCCGTGGCTCTTGGAGTAGCTGCGCACGTGGACCGTGCGGGCGGGCAGGCGCTGCCCGAAGCTGACCAGCTTGCCGCTGGCGATGTCGCCGGAGTGGTCGTCCTCGACGACGATCGGCCGGGCGTCGTGGTGCTGCAACAGATCGGCGAGCACCTTGGCACGGCGGCGGCTCATGGTGACGCCGGTGGGGTTGTGGGCCCGCGGCTGGCAGAACACCGCCACGGGGCGCTGGTCGAGCGCCGCCGCCAGTTGGTCGGGCACCATGCCCTCGTCGTCGACGTCGACGCCGATCATGACCGCACCGAGTTGCTCGAGCAGGTCGAGCACCGGCGGGAACGCGGGGTGCTCGACGACGACCCGATCGCCGAGCCGCACGATCACCTGGGCCACCCGGTCGAGCGCGTCCATCGCGCCGTCGACCACGGTGAGCTCCTCGGGGCGGAACGGCCAACCGGCGCGCAGTCGCTCGTCGAGGGCGGGCAGCACCGGTTGGTCGAGGTAGCTGGAGGTGAGCGCCTGGCCGCTGACCCGGGCGATCACGGGGCCGAGGGCGGGCAGCAGCGCCGGGTCGGGCGTGCCGGTGGAGAGGTCGAGCGCGAAGTGGCCGGGACCCTCGGTGACCCGGCGGTAGCGGCGGGGCGAGCCCGGCCCGGTGGGCTGGCGGACGAAGGTGCCCTGTCGGCCGCGGGCGTCGATCGCCCCGACGAGGGCCAGGGTCTGCCACGCCTCGCTGACCGTCGTGGGCGAGACGCCGAGGGCCCGGGAGAGTTCGCGGACCGTGGGGAGCCGGTTGCCCGGTTGCAGCTCGCCGGCGGACACGAGCCGTCCGATGGCCGCGGCGATGCCCTTCGCGCTGCGATCGTCGATGCCGTTCGAGATCACCGATGCGAGGTCCACGCGAGCCTTTCCCGCCGGTCCCTGTGAACGGCGTGTGACGGTTTGTGCGGGCACAATATCGCCATTGTCAGCACCGGGGTGGAACATTACGATCCGCCGCATGAGCGACACGTCGACGGGGGGCCGCACCGTTCGCGCGGCACTGGTGCAGACCGATTGGCCGGGCACGAAGGCCGAGATGATCGACAAGCACGAGCAGTACGCCCGCGAGGCGGCTGCCCAGGGTGCCCAGGTCATCTGCTTCCAGGAGCTGTTCTACGGCCCGTACTTCTGCCAGGTGCAGGACACCGAGTACTACGAGTACACCGAGTACATCCCCGACGGCCCCACCACGCAGCGGTTCATGGCGCTCGCCAAGGAGCTCGGCATGGTGATGGTGCTGCCGATGTACGAGATCGTCCAGCCGGGCATCTACTACAACACCGCCGCGGTGATCGATGCCGATGGCAGCTACCTCGGCAAGTACCGCAAGCAGCACATCCCGCAGACCAAGGGGTTCTGGGAGAAGTTCTACTTCAAGCCCGGCACCGGCGGGTACCCCGTGTTCGACACCGCGGTCGGCAAGGTCGGCGTCTACATCTGCTACGACCGCCACTTCCCCGAGGGCTGGCGTGCGCTCGGCCTCAACGGTGCGGAGATCGTGTTCAACCCGTCGGCCACGCACCGCGGGCTCAGCGAGTACCTGTGGCGCCTCGAGCAGCCCGCCTCGGCCGTCGCCAACATCTACTACGTCGGTGCGATCAACCGGGTGGGCATCGAGCCGCTCGGCGAGAACGACTTCTACGGGCAGAGCTACTTCGTCGATCCCGAGGGCAAGTTCGTGGGCGAGGTGGGCGACGCCTACAAGCCCGAGCTGATCGTCCGCGACCTCGACATGGACAAGATCAAGCAGGTCCGCGACCGCTGGGCGTTCTACCGTGATCGTCGTCCGGACGCGTACGACGAACTCGTCGAACACTGATCACACGCCACAGCGACCACACGCACCGAAGACACCGACGGACAGACGGACAGACGGAACGAGGGAAGGGGAACCCCATGGCAAGGACGCTCATCAAGAACGGCAAGGTCATCTCGACGACCGGGGTGATCGCGCAGGACGTGCTCATCGACGGTGAGACGATCACGGCGCTCGGCTCGACCGGGTACTTCACCGACGAGGGCATGGACACCGTCATCGACGCGGCGGGCAAGTACGTGATCCCCGGTGGCGTCGACGTGCACACGCACATGGAGCTGCCCTTCGGTGGCACCTTCGCGAGCGACACGTTCGAGACCGGCACCCGGGCGGCTGCATGGGGTGGCGTCACCACCATCGTCGACATGGCCGTGCAGCGCGCCGGCGAGAACGTGTTCGACGGCCTGGCCGAGTGGCACCGCAAGGCCGAGGGCGAGTGCGCCATCGACTATGCCTTCCACCAGATCATCGGCGGCGTCGACGACGAGTCGCTCAAGGCGCTGCGCTACCTCACCGAGCACGAGGGCATCAGCAGCTTCAAGCTGTTCATGGCCTACCCGGGCGTCTTCTACAGCGACGACGGCCAGATCCTGAAGGCGATGCAGACCGCCGCCGACTGCGGCGCCGTCATCATGATGCACGCCGAGAACGGCATCGCGATCGACGTGCTCGTGCAGCAGGCGCTCGCCCGTGGCGAGACCGACCCCCGCTACCACAGCTACACCCGCCCCTCGCCGCTCGAGGCCGAGGCGACCCACCGCGCGATCGTTCTCAGCCACGTGGCCGGCAACGTGCCGCTGTACATCGTCCACATGTCGGCCGGCGACGCGCTCAACGAGGTCGCCGCCGCCCGCCACCACGGCCGCAACGTCTTCGCCGAGACCTGTCCGCAGTACCTGTGGCTCACGCTCGAGGAGACCCTCGGCCAGCCCGGCTTCGAGGGATCGAAGTGGGTGTGCTCCACGCCGGTGCGCTCGAAGGACCACGACCCGCACTACATCGGTCAGATGGGCCACGGCCACCAGGGCGACCTGTGGAAGGGCCTGCGCATGAACGAGCTCGCGGTGGTCAGCACCGACCACTGCCCGTTCTGCTTCAAAGATCAGAAGGAGCTCGGCCTCGGCGACTTCTCCAAGATCCCGAACGGCATCGGCGGCGTCGAGCACCGCATGGAGCTGATCTATCAGGGCGTCGTCGCCGGCGAGCTCAGCCTCGAGCGCTGGGTCGAGACGTGCTGCACCACCCCGGCGCGCATGTTCGGCATGTACCCGAAGAAGGGTGTC
>JBILUM010000165.1:0-6012 GCA_044370995.1 Ilumatobacteraceae bacterium
GTCCCACACGAGCGGCGACGAGGCGTTGATCAGCGACGTCATGACCGTGCGGTCCTGCAGGTCGCCACCGAAGGCGATGCGGGCCATGTCGACACTGTCCTGGGCGCGCGAACCGGCGGTGACCGAGCCCATGAAGCCCTTGTCGCTGTACCTGATGTGGCTGTACACCATGTCGAGGTGGCGCTTGCTGACGGGCACGTCGACGGGCTCGCAGACCGTGCCGCCCGAGTGGTGCAGCCACGGGGTCGTGTAGGCGAGCTTCACGAAGTTCTGGAAGTCGGTGAGGGTGGCGTACCGACGGCCGTGATCGAGGTCGTGCACGAACGGCGAGCCGTAGTTCGGGGCGAACACCGTGTGCTTGCCGCCGATCTCGACCGAGTTCATCGGGTTGCGGGCGTGCTGGGTGTACTGCGCCGGGGCCTGCGAGACGATCTCGCGGCACATGCCACGGGGGAAGCGCACGCGGGTGCCGTCGACGTGGGCACCGGCAGCGGCGTAGATCGGCAGCGCCTCTGGATAGTCGCGGACCTCGATGCCGACCTCTTCGAGGATCGTGTCGGCGGTGTGCTCGATGATCGACAGGCCTTCGTCGTCGACGATCTCGAACGGCTTCATCGTGCGGGTGAGGTACGGCACCCGTTCGATCACATGCGAGGCGCGCAGCGCGGCGCGGCCGGCTCGCCCACCGGAGCGACGGCCACCGCCACCGCTTCCACCCGGTTCAGCAGCAGGTGCGTGTTCGGTCGTGTCGGTCATGACGGTTCCCCTTCTGCGGTGGCGGCATCATCGGCGCCACGGTTCCTCCGACGGCGGCCTGCTCGACCGCCCTCGCTGGTCGATGCGGTGCGCTCGGGCAGCGCCACCACGGTGGACAGGTGCGGTGACGGTGCGGTGGCGTGGGGGAACGCCATCGCCGCGACGAACTCGGCCTGGAAGGTCGGCTCGGTCGCGGTCTCGATCTTCTCGACGCCGCGCACGGCGGCTTCCATCTCGCGACGCGCCGCGACGGACAACAGCGCACGGACGGCACCGCCGCCGGCTGCGTTGCCGACGCTGCGCACATGCTCGACCGGGCAGTCGGGCACGAGGCCGAGCACGAGCGCGTACACCGGGTCGATGTGCGAACCGAACGCGCCCGCCAGACGGATGTCGTCGACGCCGGTGACACCGGCATGGCGGAACAGCAGCTCGATCCCGGCACGGAGGGCGGCCTTCGCCAGCTGGATGGCGCGCACGTCGTTCTGGGTGATGGTGAGGCGGACGCCGTCGGCCTCGTGGACGAGGTAGCTGAACGTGCGGCCGTTCTCGACGATCCGGTCGCTGCGCGCGGCCAGCGATCCCTGCACCACGCCGTCCTGGTCGATGATGCCGGCGAGGTACATCTCGCCGATCACCTCGATGATGCCCGAGCCGCAGACGCCGGAGATGTCGAGATCGGCGGTCGCCTCGGCGAAGCCCGGCTCGTCGCTCCACAGGTCGCTGCCGATCACCTTGAACCTGGCGTCGAGCGTCGCGGGATCGATCCGCACCCGCTCGATCGCACCGGCGGTCGCGCGCTGGCCGCAGCTCAGCTGCGCACCTTCGAACGCGGGGCCGGTGGGACTCGACGCGGCGAACTGGCGATGCTCGTCACCGACGACGATCTCGGCGTTGGTGCCGACGTCGACGAGCAGCTGCATGGTGGGGGAGCGGTGCGGCCCCTCGGAGAGGATCACGGCCGCGGTGTCGGCGCCGACGTGGCCGGCGATGCACGGGGCGAGGTACACCTGCGCGTTGCGGAAGGGCAGCTCGATCGCCGCGGCGTCCATCTCGAGCGCCTCGGCCGTTGCGAGCGTGAAGGGCGCCTGTCCGAGCGGCGTCGGGTCGATGCCGGCGACGATGTGATGCATGATCGGGTTGCCGACCAACACGATCTCGAGCACGGTGTCGGCGGCGACGCCCGCGTCGGTGCACAGCTGATCGATGAGCTCCTGGAGCGCTTCACGGACGGCGACGGTGAGGTTGCGGTCGCCGCCGGGGTTCATCATCACGTACGACACCCGGCTCATCAGATCCTCGCCGAAGCGGATCTGCGGGTTCATCCGCCCGGCCGACGACAGCACCTCACCGGTGGCGAGGTCGCACAGGTGGCCGGCGATCGTGGTGCTGCCGATGTCGATGGCCGCGCCGACGATCCGGTCGACGAAGCCGGGCCACACTGCGACCACCGCATCGCCGCGAACGGCGACGGTGGCGGCGCGATCGATGTTCGAGAACGCCTGGTGCACCTGCTGCAGGACCGGCAGCGTGAGGTGCGTGACCGCCATCTGCATGCGCGTGCGCAGTTCGTTCACCACGAGGTCGGTCATCGACTCGGCGTCGCCGAGCACCGACGGCGGCAGCTCGATGTAGGCGATGTGCACGTTGGGGTCGAGCACCACGTCGGTGAGGTCGAGGCTCTTGCGCACCACCGGTCGGTGGACCTGGCTCTCGGCCGGCACGTCGACCACGAGGTCGTGCTGCACGATCGCACAGCAGCCGAGACGGCGGTCGGGCTTCAGGCCCTTGCGGTCGCTGTAGGTCTGCTCGGTGTCGGTCCACGACGACAGCGCGGTCGTGTCGATCTCCATGGCCCACTTCGGATATGAGCCCGGGTGGAACTCCACCTGGCACCGTCCGCAGATCCCGCGGCCGCCGCACACCGAGTCGAGGTCGACACCCAGCTCGCGGGCAGCGTCGAGCACGCTCGCGCCGGGCGCGACGTCGCCGACGAGGCCGGACGGGGTGAAGACGATGCGGGGCATGGTGGTGACGGGTTCCGGTTCGGTTCGTTCGTTTCAGTTCGCGGGGATCACTCGGCGCGACGGCGACGGCCGCCACCGGCGCGGCCCTCGCGGGCACCGCCGGCTGCGTTCGGGTCGCGGTTGTCGCGGATCCAGGCCATGCAGTCCTTGTCGTTGCCGGCGAGGACGTCGGCGGCCATGATCGCCTGCTTCACCTCGGGGTGCATCGGGTTCATGATCGCCGAGCTCATCCCGTTGGCGATCGCCATGGTGAGGAAGGTGCCGGTGATCGCGTTGCGGTTCGGCAGGCCGAAGCTGACGTTCGAGGCGCCGCAGGTGGTGTTCACCTTGAGCTCGCTCACGAGGCGACGGAGCAGCTTGAACACCTGCTGTCCGGCGGTGCCCATCGCGCCGATCGGCATGACGAGCGGGTCGACGACGATGTCGCTGGCGGGGATGCCGTAGTCGCTGGCCCGGTTGACGATCTTGCGGGCAACCTCGAAGCGGACGTCGGGATCTTCGCTGATGCCGGTCTCGTCGTTGGAGATCGCCACCACCGCGGCGCCGTACTTGGCGACGAGTGGGAGCACGCGCTCCATCTGCTCGTCCTCACCCGTCACGGAGTTCACGAGCGGCTTGCCCTGGTACACCGCGAGGCCCGCCTCGAGCGCCTCGACGATGGAGGAGTCGATCGACAGCGGCACGTCGGTGATCGACTGCACCAGTTGGATCGCACGGGCGAGCAGGGCGGGCTCGTCGGCGAGCGGGATGCCGGCATTGACGTCGAGCATGTGCGCCCCGGCGGCCACCTGGGCGAGGGCGTCGGCCTCGACCCGGCTGAAATCGCCGTTCTTCATCTCCTCGGCGAGGAGCTTGCGGCCGGTGGGGTTGATGCGCTCACCGATCATGACGAAGGGGCGGTCGAAGCCGATCACCACTTCCTTGGTGGCCGAGCTGATGACGGTGTGGGTCATGACGTGGGTCCCTCCGGGTCTGAGATGTGGTCCGCTGCGGTCGGGTTCTCGTCCGAGTCGTCACCGACGCTGAGGTCGTCGGTCGCGATCGGCGCGGGTGCGGTGCCGGGGTGCTCCGGCGACGCCGGGTCCCAGCCGCCATTGGCGACGAGCACGTGCAGTCGTTCGTTGGTGAACTCCAGCTCGATCGACGCCGCGGTCGCGTCGACGGTGGTGACGAGTTCGCCGACGAGCGGATGCTGCGTACGGCGCCATTCGCCGACGTAGTCCTGGGCGGTCTTCTTGCCGGCGACCATCGCCGCGCGGTCGATCGCCTTCTGGAAGCGGTGGGGGAGCATCACCTGGTGACGCTCGTCGCCCGCCTTGCCGTTGATCTGGGCCGGGATGTCGCGCCACATGATCACGACGACCTCCGCGGCGGATCGACTCCGTCGTCCTGCTTCTCGTGCCATCAGGCAGTCCTCTCGATCGGCGGCGCTGTTGGGGATGCCGGGTGAGCGATCGCGCCCACGGCTCGTTCGGCCGGGCGCAGGTGCACGGTGACCGCGTCGGCGAAGTGGTCGAGGCCGACGTGGCGGTGTTCAAACGCGAGACCGAGGCGCTCGGCGCCCGCTCGGCCGGCATCGACCACGGCGGGGTCGATCGACTGGCTGAACAGCACGACCCGCGTGTAGTTGCCGAAGTACGCGTCGCGGAGCTCGGGGTGGCGGTCGAGGCCGAGGGCCTGCCACACCAGCGCGTCGAAGTGCTTGGCGAGGAAGTCGGTGAGGTAGAAGGTGCCGGGTTCCGCGTCGTGGAGCGACGTGAACAGCTCGGTGCCGGCGAAGAACTCGTAGCAGTGCGAGCCCGGCAGACGCTGGACGTTCGGCAGTTCGGCCATGTAGGCGTCGAGCAGGCCACCGGTGCCACAGTCGGCGTAGCCGAGCAGGATGGGACGGTCGGGATCGTCGGCGGTGTGCTGGGCCACGGCCTCACGCATCGTCGGGACGATGCGCTCGGGTCGGTTGTGCAGGTTGGCGGGCAGGTACACCACGTCGACCGCGTCGAGCAACGAGTTGGCGGCGAGCACGGCGCGCAACTCACTCACCAGTGCGCCACAGGCGATCACGACGGGCCGTGTCATCGGGGAGACCTACGACGAGGTGCCGTGCGGCGGTGGGGCTCGGGAACGGACCGGATCAGACGGACGGGCCGGGCGGCTCGGCCATGCCGCGACGAGCGAGCACGAGCGCCTTGGCGGTCTCCGAGGCGACGGCGGCGTCGCGGCAGTACGCGTCGGCACCGATGGCGCTGCCGAACTCCTCGTTCAAGGGTGCACCGCCGACCAGCACGATGAACTTGTCGCGCAGGCCACGCTCCTGGAGTGTGTCGATGACGACCTTCATGTACGGCATGGTGGTGGTGAGCAGCGCGGACATGCCGAGGATGTCGGGCTGGTGCTCGTCGAGTGCGGCGAGGAACTTGTCGGCGTCGGTGTTGATGCCGAGGTCGATCACTTCGAAGCCGGCGCCCTCGAGCATCATCGCGACGAGGTTCTTGCCGATGTCGTGGATGTCGCCCTTGACGGTGCCGATGACGACCTTGCCGATCGACTCGGCGCCGGTCTCGGCGAGGAGGGGGCGGAGGATCTCCATCCCGGCCTTCATCGCGTTGGCCGACAGCAACACCTCGGGGACGAACAGGATGCCGTCGCGGAAGTCGATGCCGACGATGCGCATGCCTTCGACGAGGGCGTCGTTGAGCACCCGGTCGGGGCCCCAGCCGCGGTCGAGGAGGATCAGCGTGCCCTCCGCGATCTCGGCGGCCATGCCGTCGTAGAGGTCCTCGTGCATCTGGGTGACGAGCTCGTCGTCGGGAAGGGCTGCCAGATCCAGATCGTCGTCGCTCATGTCATCCCCGGGGAGTTGATGCGTTTCACCGCTACTAGTTTCACCGCTTCGTGTTTCACGATGCGGACCAGGTCCGCATTGCGGAACTCTAGCAGATCAACCGGCCGAAACAGCGTCCAACGCAGCGGCGTATCCGGGGGACTCCATCAGGGTACGACAGCGCTCGAACCTGCCGGTGGCATACGCCCAGAAGTCCTCCGCCGGATTGCCGTTGGCGTGCTGGACACTCCGCCGCAGTCCGTGCGGAGTCACACGGCCAGGGCTTCGACGGCAGGCACGGGCAGCACGGTCACGGACCCGCTCGTGGACGGCTCGTCAGCAGCCCGGTCGGCGATGACCACACGCCCGTCGAAGCCGATCGATGCGTACACCGGCGCCGTCGACTCC
>JBILUM010000167.1:0-6008 GCA_044370995.1 Ilumatobacteraceae bacterium
CCGCCGTTGGTGACCTGCACCACCTGTTCGGCCATGTCGCGTCCGTTGATGAACGCTGCCTGGTCGGCTGCGAGCGCGATCACGTTCATGCAGTCGTAGGCGTTCGCGGCGAAGAAGCGTCCGCCGTCGGGGAGGGCCCGCACGCCGGGCGCGACCGGGGTGGGCGTCGGCACCGTCGAGCGTGGCGACACGCCGGCCATCCGTTCGAGGATCGGCGAGCCGGCGAGTCGACGGTAGGCGCTCGAGTTGGCCGGTACCCGCATCGCGTCGTTCATCCAGATGGAGGTGGGGAGCTCGGTGGTGATCTGTTCGGCGAGCGACTGGATCAACCGCGGGCCGGCGTCGGGGTCACCGATGATGCCCACGGTGGCATGGCCGGTGGCGAGGATCTTCGTGGCCACGGACGCGTAGTCGGGCTCCAACGGGTCGAACGGAAAGGCGTCGACGTCTGCTGCACCGAGGCGGTCCAACTCGGCCGTGACCCGCTCCATGAACGGCCGTCCGTACGAGTCGTCGACGTAGGCGAGGGTGACGTCGACACCGGTGCTGTCGAGTTCGACCGCGAGCGCCGTCGCCTGCATCGAGTCGGACGGGATGGTGCGGACGAAGAGCGGACCGGGATCAGGGACGTCGTCGAGCGAGAGTGCACTGGCGGTGGGCGAGCACGTGAACACACCGGCGGCGATCGTGACCGGCAGCAGGCGTTCGGCGAGCAGTGACGACGCCGGGCCGATCACCGCGTCGACCTCCTCGGTGAAGATGCCGGCGAGGGTGGGGGTGATCGCCCCCTGCACCGTGGACTCGTCGACGACGATGAGTTCGACGTCGCGGAACTGCACACCCGCCGCCTCGGTCTCGTTCCTGGCCTGTTCGACGGCGTCTCGCATGACGGTGCCGATCTCGCTCCCGGGACCGGTGAGCGGCAGCAGCACCCCGACGGTGAGCAACCCGTCGCCGGCCGGATCGGCCAGCGTGGAGCCGGTGATCGGGCCGGGGGAGACCGGCACCGTCACGGGTGCGTCGGTGGACGAGTCGTCGTCGGAGCACGCGGCAGCGGTCGTCGCGAGCGCGAGGACGCACGACCATGCGAACGCCTGCCGCCACCGTGCCCGACCCATCGGCTCAGTGTACGAAGGAGATCACCAGTGCAGGGTTCCCGAGGCGCCCTTGAACGGTCCGACCACGCGGCTGGTGATCCAGCCGCCGTAGAACATCCCGGGGTTGGGGACCACCCGTTCGTCGTCGACCCAGCACTCGTCGATGCCCTGTGCGTAGAAGGCGACGTGCCCGGCGATCGGTGCGTATGCCGCCACGGGGACGTCGTAGCTCCAGGCGACGTCGCGGGCGATCGTGCCGTCGCCCACGTCGATCGACCAGTAGGTGGCGACGCCCTTCCATTCGCAGAGGGTGCGCCGATCGGATCTCACGAGGACCCCGTCGGTCACGTCCGCTCGGGGAAGGTAGTAGGCGGGCGGTTGGCTGGTCTCGAGCACACGGACGGCACGGACCGAGTCGGCGACGACGTGTCCGCGGTGGATGACGCGGATCCGTTCGGTGGCGGGAGCGAGGGCCGGGGGGCGTGGGTAGTCCCACACGCTCTCCTGGCCGGGGCCGGGTTCGATCCTGTCTGGTCGCATGCGCCGGTTCTCCGGAGCCGGCCGGTGTGTCGGATGTGATCCCTTCGGCTGTCGCCACCACCGGCCGGTCGGCATGACCGGGACGGGTCGCGTGCCGTAGGGTCGGCGCCGTGAGCGACGCTGCCGCCGGACCGCCCGACTTCACCCGAGATCTCGTCCGCTGGAGCGAGACGCTCGCCGCGATCGCCCGCACGGGTCTGAGCTTCACCCAGAACCTGTACGAGCAGGAGCGGTTCGAGGAGGTGCTCCACGTGGCCGCCGACATCAAGGCGGCAGCCGACGACGCGCTCGAGGTGCGTCGCGAGCAGGACCACTTCGTGCAGGAGTGGCTCGACTCGGTGGGCGAGGGCGTGCCCGGGTACGTGACCCCGAAGGTGGCCGTCGGCGCGGTCGTCGGCAACGACGAGGGCCACGTGCTGCTCGTACAGCGTGCCGACAGCGGGATCTGGCTGTACCCGACCGGCTGGGCCGACGTGGGCTACTCGCCGGCGGAGGTCGCGGTGAAGGAGGTGCTCGAGGAGACGGGCATCGAGTGCGAGCCGGTGCAGCTGCTGTCGGTGATCGACGGTCAGCGCATGGGGTTCACCCGCTTCGGGATGTACATGCTGCTGTTCCACTGCCGTGCCGTGGGTGGGTCGCTCGCGGGCCACCCGCTCGAGACCTCGGGCGTGGGCTGGTACTCGCGTGACGAGCTCCCCGCGGCCACCGCAGGAGCGTCGTGGTGGGCACCGATGGCGTTCGCCGCGATCGACGGTGTGCAGATGCAGGCCGCCTTCGAACCCGTGCGCGAACCGATCTGGCGCGGCGACCCGCACTGACGGTCGGATCTCAGGCGTCGGGCTGGTCGCGCAGGAAGCGCTCGACCTCGGCCATGAGCTCGTCGCTGTCGACGGCGGCCGGATCGATGGGTTCGAGGTCGTCGTCGCCGTCGTCGTCGAGGTCGGCGAGCTCGCCGCCCACCACGTCGTCGTCCTCGTCGTCCTCGTCGTCGTCCTCGTCGTCCATGCTGAGGGTCTCGAGCCGGGCGACATAGCCGATGAGATCGTCGTCGTCGTGCACGAGGGCGTTCACCCGCTGCTCGTACTCGTAGGCCTCCTGGCCGAGTCGACCGACGGGCGTGGGCGATCCGAGGATGCCGCACGCCCGGGTGATGAGTGCGAGCGACGCCTTGGGCGACGGGATCTGCGAGGCGTAGGCGGGGACCGCTGCCCACAGCGATGCCGAGTCGATGCCCGCCGTGGCGCACGCGTCGTGCAGGACGCCGACGATGCCGGTGGGCCCTTCGTAGCGGCTGCGCTGCAGGTCGAACCGTGAGATGAGGTGTCCGTCGGTCGCGGTGCCGATGAGCTGCACCGGTCGCGTGTGCGGGACGTCGGCGAGCAGTGCGCCGAGGGTGATGACGAGGCCGGCCTGGAACCGCTGCGCGAGCCCGATCACCTGCTGGGTGAACAACCGCCACCGCAGCGCCGGCTCGGGGCCGAGCACGAGGATGACGTCACCGCCGGGCGTGGAGGCGCTCCAGGCGCCGACCGTCGGCCACACGATGGAGCGGGTGACGCCGTCGGCGAGGCGGACGTGCGGGCGCACCGTCGCGAAGTCGGTGAACTCCTCGGGGTCGATTTCGGCGAGCGGCTGTGCGCCCCACGTCTCGATGAGATGTCGCACCGCGTTGGATGCCGCGTCGGCACCGTCGTTCCACCCGGTGAACGCAGCGATCACGGTGGGTCGGTGCAACGTCGGCTGACCCAGCCACCGCAGGTGCTCCATGGGCGTCACGTTATCGACCCGTCGGTGGTGCCACGGCTCGCGATCGTCCGGACGCATGCGACCACCCGAGCGCGACCGCTCGAGATGGCCGTGGGTCAGCGATCGAGTTGCGGGACGACCGTGTACGCCTCGCCGCCACCACCGGCGATCACGTCGTCGAGCCAGTTGCCCTCGTAGACGTCGTTGGGCCCCTGCATCAGATCGTTCTCGGTCGCGCCCTCGGGCGTGGTGACGAGCGTCCACGCCTGCCGCTTATAGGTCCAGTTGGCCGGGTGCAGTCGGTGCGCCTCGCGCCACCAGCGGACGGCCGCATCGGGCCCGACGGTCCGCCGGAGGTGTTCACCGAGTTCGAAGCAGGCGGCGGCGCGGGCTTCGTCGTCACCGCGGGGCAGCGATCGCTCGATCACCTCGTCGGACGTGAGCACGTACGGGGAGTCGCTGCCGTGCTGCACCCAGTCGACGATGGCGGCGCGGTAGGCCTCGGCGTTGTCGGGGATCTTCTTCACCTCGCGGAACATGCGGTCCATCCGCTCGGGCAGTCCCTCGGGGATGTCCATGTCACGCAGTGGGCTGCGCTCGATCGAGGCTCCCTCGGCCGGACGCACGATCGTGCCCGTCTCGTCGATCCACACGGCCATCGGGATGTTGACGAACCCGAACAGCTCGTCGGTCACATGGAAGGTGTCGATCAGGCTCGGATGCGTGGGAGCGGCCGCATCGATCCACTGGTGGGTGTGCGCCGGTTCGACGTCGAGAGCGACGGTGACGACCGTGAGGCCGAGGGACTCGAGTTCGGCGTGGAGCGCCTGCCACCCGGGCAGGCTGGTTCGGCAGCCTCAATAACTCGACCAGGCGACCAGCAGCACCTTTCGTCCGTGGAGGCTGCTGAGCCGGAACGGGGCGCCGTCGCGAGTGATCAGCTCGGGGTCGGCGGCGACGGCGGTGCTCAGCGCGCGGCCGGTGGCCGTGGCCGGACCGACGGCCCACACGCCGTGGTCGGCATCGTGGACGACGGGCATGCCCAGCCGGGCAGCGGCGACCTCGACGTCGAGCGTGCCGTCGTCGCGCAGCGAACCGGGTGCAGGGACGCACACCTCGCCGCGGCACAGGCCCTGGGGCTTGGCCTCCCAGCCCGTGCGGTCGGCGAAGGCCGCCGGGTCGATGCGATCGAGGGTGGTGAGGATCATGTGGCGACGGTAGCCGGGATCAGCCGGAGGCCGCCGAGGCGAGGTCGTGCGGACCCGACGACAGGTAGCCCTTCCCGTCGCGCACGGCCGCGCCCCACGGCGTCATGATGTCGAACAGCTCGTGGATGTCGTCGCCGATCGCGTCGATCGCCGGGCGCATCTGGGCGTCGGTGGCGATCTCCACCTGCTCGCGCGCGGCGCGGCCGGCGTCGGTGAAGCCTGTGTCGTCGAGCAGACCGCGCGCCGCGAGGCGGGCGTGGGCGGCGTCGAACTGGGCGTCGGTCCAGGCGCGGGTGCGGCTGTAGCTGCGCATCGGCAGTCCCCAGTAGAGCTCGCTCATGAGCCCGATCTCGGTGGCATCGAACCCGGCCGAGATCCAGGCGGCGGTGTGCGAGTCGCCGCGGAACTCGCGGAGCATGTCGCCCCGGCGCCACATCGCCCCGAGCGATGTGTCGGGCATCGCCTGCGACAGCAGTCCGGCGAACAGCGGCCGGCCCTCGGGCCGGAGGGTGGCCACGGCGCGGGCGAGGAGCTCGTTGACGCGGTCGAGGCCGTCGGGCGTCTCGCCGAGGATGCGTCGCAGCTGGCCGATCGCTCCGTCGTCTCGAGCCGCGCAGATGGTGGCTGCGTCGGTCCGGCTCCAGCCGAGCTGCACGCAGGGCACCACGATCTCGGGGTTGAACACGGCGAAGGCGGCGGCGACGAGTTCGCCGGGCACCTGTCCCATCACCGAACCGCGGCTCGTGAAGTAGGCCGGACCGTCCGGCAGCGCGACGCCCGCTGCGTCCCCGCCGCTCGGGTCGAAGCCGAGGGCGACGTAGTTGGCATGGCACTCGGGCGAGAAGTACACCTGACCGGTCACCGGTTCGAGGACCGAACCGAGTTGGCGGGCGCGAGCGGAGAGGGTCTGCTGGTCCATGCGGGCACGCTAGGCAACAGGGTGTCCGGGCCTGTGACCGGAGCCGCCAGTAGCGTTCGGGTCGTGAGTGTCGTCATCGAGATCGCAACCGTCGCCACCGAAGAGCTGCGCGACGGCATCGCCCGCATCCTCCCGCAGCTGTCGTCGTCGCCCCCGCCCGATCTCGATGCGCTCGCGTCGATCACGGCCGATCCCGATTCGTCGCTGTTCGTCGCCCGTCTCGACGGTGAGATCGTCGGCAGCCTCACGCTCGTGCTCTACCGCATCCCCACCGGTCTCAAGGCGTGGATCGAGGACGTCGTGGTCGACGAGGCAGCCCGCGGACACGGCATCGGCGAGCTGCTCAACCGGGCGGCGCTCGACGATGCGAAGGCCCGTGGTGCCAAGGGCGTGTCGCTCACGAGTCGCCCGTCGCGAGAGGCCGCGAACCGGCTCTACCAGCGCATCGGCTTCACGTCTCGCGAGACCAACGTCTACCGCTACGACTTCTGACAGGTC
>JBILUM010000168.1:0-6001 GCA_044370995.1 Ilumatobacteraceae bacterium
CCCGCCAGGCCGAGACGGGCGGCGGTGGCCAGGTCGTCCCAGTAGCGGGCGACGAGGAGCACCAGTCCGACCGTGCCGAGGATGCCACCGATGTAGCCGAGGGCCTCGGCGACGACCGGGATCCGCCGTGTGGCCACGGGGGCCGGCCGTCGGCCGACGGTCACGGGAGCGGTGGACGCCGGATGGGTGAGCCGTTCGTGGGCGGCGATCTCGTCGGCCTCCATCGGGGTGAGCAGGCCAGCGGCCACCCACCGATCGAGCTGGATGCCGAGCTGCGCGTCGACGTCGCGCGGGTGACGGTGCCGCGCCGCGGGTCGATCGAAGGTCCGGCCAGCAGGACGGCCAGCAGAACGGCCGGCGCTCGGCCCGGTCGTGACGTCCGACGAGGACGTCGTGGCTCGGTCGACGGCCGGTTGCCGGCGGCGGCCGGCGGTCACGCCCGTCGCGATCAGGGCGACGAGCACGACCAGGATCAGGGTGGCAGCGATCATCATGATGGCCCCCTTCGGGTTCGTGGTTCCTGCCACCAGCGTCCGCCGAGGGGGCGTCGATCCCCAGGGTCGGAGGTCCCGATGTGATCAGGGCGTCGCAGTCACCGCCGGTGTCGCCGGTGTCGCCGGAGTCGCCGGAGTCGCCGGTGTCGCCGTTGTCGATGCCGTGGTGGCGATCGTCGGGTCGTTCCACGACTCCTGGCCGAGGCGTGCGGCACGGAGGCCGTCCCACGTGAGCGGGTCGTCGTTGCCCAGCGCCCACAGGGCCACGCCGTGGAGGTCGTTGCGGTGGGCGACCCAGGCCCGGCGGTGCACGGCCACGGCGTCGAGGTAGTGCACGCGGCGGTTCACGGTGCACGACACCGGGGTGCCGGCCGAATCGGTGCCGGTGAGGGTGTCGACGTAGTCGAAGACCCGCTCCTCGGTGGCGGGGTCCCACACCGGGGTGATGCCGCGCTCGGCGACGGTGCGGGCGGCGCGCACGGTCGACATCGCCTTGGTCTCGGGCTGCTGGTCGGCGGGGCACACGCCGGTCACCGTGAGCACCCAGTCGTAGCCGTAGGTGGGCACGCCGAGGTCGACCTTCTCGGGCGGTACGAGTTCGGTGATCGCGTCGACGAGCGACCGGACCCACTCGATCGGCGCGATCGGTCCGGGTGAACCGCCGGCGAAGGAGTAGTCGTAGGCCATCACGCGGATGCGGTCGACCACCTCACCCATCGCGGCGTAGTCGTACACCCAGTACCCGCTGGCGTCGGTCCGTTCCCCGTCGTACACCGGCGGCACGCTGACGATGAGCTGCTTGTCGATCGGGTCGAGCCGGGCCGCGAGCTCGGTGAGGAAGGCGATCCAGTTCGGTCGGGTGGTCGCCCAGGTGTCGCGTCCGTCGGAGAAGGCGAAGGTCTCGTAGTCGAGGTCGACGCCGTCGAAGCCGCCGTTCACCACGACGTCGACGACGGCCTGCACGTGGGCGCTGCGGCTGGCGGGGTCGGCGAGGATCGCGGCCATCGTGCCCGACGGCGAGTCGTCGAAGATCGTGGCGATGAGTGGGGTGCCGGTCGCGGTCGTGGCCGCCCGATAGGTGTCGATGGTGCCGTCGGGCAGCCCGTCGTAGGTGCTGATGGTGGTGGCGTCGGTGGCCGAGAAGGCGACGATCGACACGTCGGCGAACAGTTCGCTGTTGGCCTGGAACGAGGCGAGCGCTGTTTCGGGCTGCCAGTACGGCGCCCAGCTCGCCACCCGGATCGGCGGGCCGCTGCGTTCCCATGTGTCGCGAGTGGCGGCGAAGCCGAGTGCGCCCACCACGCCGGCCACCATCAGCGCAGCCGTGGCGAACAGTCCGGTCCTGCGGCCGGTGACGGTCGGCGGTGACGGGACGCGCTCGTCCGCCGCGTCGTGCTCGGGCATGAACCGACCCTAGTGGCGACCGCTACGGTCGGAGCGTGCAGGCGATCCGACTCGAGCGACGAGACCATGTCCTGATCGTCACGATCGACCATCCGACCTCGGCGATGAACGCGGTCGATCAACTGCTCCACGACGAATTCCGCGAGCTGTTCGCGATGCTCAAGCGCGAAGGGGACGCACGGGCGATCGTGCTCACCGGCGGAGCCAAGCGGGCCTTCAGCGCCGGCGGTGACTTCGACTGGTTCCCGCAGCTGCGCGACCAGACCAAGCTCGACTCGTTGCGCCGCGACGCCAAGCAGATCATCTGGGACCTGCTCGACGTCGAGGTGCCGATCGTGTGCGGCCTGAACGGGTCGGCCGCCGGGTTGGGCGCGTCGATCGCGCTGCTGTGCGATCTGATCGTGATGAGCGAACGTGCGGTGATCGTCGATCCGCACGTCAACGTCGGATTGGTGGCCGGCGACGGTGGTGCGGCCATCTGGCCGTTGCTGCTCGGGCCACTGGCGGCGAAGCGGCACCTGTTGCTCGGCGATCCGCTGCGTGCCGACGAGGCCGTCCGTCTCGGGGTCGCCGTCGAGGCGTGCGCACCGGGCGAGGTGGCGGCGCGGGCGCTCGCGTGGGCCGAGCGGATCGCGGCCCAGCCCCCGATCGCCGTGCGGGGCACGAAGATCTCGGTGAACCAGCAGCTGAAGCGGGCGCTGCTCGACAGCTTCGATCTGTCGACGTCACTCGAGATCGCATGCTTCCTGTCGCACGATCACGCAGAGGCGGTCGATGCGATCAAGGAGCAGCGGACGCCCAGGTTCGAGGGTCGTTGACGGGTCCGCACCTGCGGCCCACCGGTCAGCCGGACGAGCGCGTGGGGCACGAGGAGAGGGGATCAGGGATGGACGCGATCGAGGCGATCATGACCACACGAGCGATGCGGCGCTACAGCGACCGGCCCGTCGACCAGGCTGACATCGAGACCTGCCTCCGGGCGGCCCAGCAGGCGCCGAGCGGTGGCAACGTGCAACCACAGCAGTACGTGGTGGTGCAGGATCCCGCCAAGCGTGCCGCGTTGGGCGAGCTGTACCGCTCGGCATTCGACCGTTACGAGCGGTCGTTGCCCGAGCCGTCGACCTTCGCGGACGAGCGTCAGGCGGCCGCATGGCGGCGCACCCGCGACGCGAGCCGCCACCTCGCCGACCACCTGGGCGAGGTGCCGGTGATCGTGGTGTTCCTGCAGCCGCTGATCCCGTGGTCGCCGAGCGACGACCAGGGCCCGATGGACATCGGCCGGCTCGACGCGAGCGTCTACCCGGCCGTGCAGAACTTCTGTGTCGCGGCTCGCGCGCTGGGCCTCGGCACCGCGCTCACGACGGTCATCCGCATCCACACCGCCGAGGTGCTCGCCCTGCTCGGCGCGCCCGACGGGCGCTACGAGGTCGCCGCGCTCACCCCGCTCGGGTATCCGACCGGCAACTTCGGGGTCGCGTCGCGCAAGCCCGCAGCTGCGGTGACGCACTGGGACTCGTGGGGCGACAAGCGCCGGTGATGGCAGCCGACCACCTGGCTGACCACTTCGCCGATGGCATCGGCCGCTCGTGACGGCTCCGGCCGACGCTGTGGTCGGCGCGCCCGGTCCGTGGACCCCGCTGCGGGTCCGGCTGTTCCGCAACCTGTGGTTGGCCTCGCTCGTGTCGAACGTGGGCACGGTGATGCACACCGTGGGTGCGAGTTGGGCGGCGACCGAGCTGACCGACTCGCCGGCGTTGATCGGGCTGGTGCAGACCGCCTGGGCGGTGCCCGGCTTCCTGGTGGCGCTGCCCGCCGGAGCGCTCGCCGACGTGGTCGATCGGCGTCGGCTGATGATCGTCACCCAGTTGGTGTCGATGACATTGGCCGCTGCCCTCGGGGTGCTCACCGCGACCGAGGCGCTGGCGATGCCCGCGCTGCTCGCTTTCACGTTCGCCCTGTCGATCGTGCTCACCCTCGCTGCGCCGGTGTTCATGGCGGTGACACCCGAGCTCGTCGACCGCTCCGAGCTCGGCTCGGCGATCGGCCTCAACGTCATCTCCAGCAACATCGCCCAGTCGCTCGGTCCGGCGGTCGCCGGGGTGGTCATCGCGATCGCCGGGGTGGGTGCGGTCTTCGCCGTGAACGCCGTGTCGTTCCTCGGCATCGTGGTGGTGGCTCGCGGCTATCGACCCGCCCCCGATCCCGATCGCGGTCCAGATCATGTCGCCGAACCCGTGTGGCAGGCGGTGCGGACAGGCCTGCGCTACGTGCGGCGAACGCCGCGGCTGCCCGGGCTCGCAGCCCGGATCGCGCTGTCGATGCTGTGCACGTCGGCGTTGGTGGCGTTGATGCCGGTGGTCGCCCGGCGTCAACTCGACGCCACCGCGGCGCAGTTCGGGCTGCTGTCGGCAGCGGTCGGTGTGGGAGCGGTGGGTGCCGTGTGGCTGCTACCGCGTGTCAACCGTCTGCTGCCGCCCGATTCGGTGGTGTTCGTCGCCTCGGTGGTGTGGGCCGGGGGCGCAGTGGTGGTGGGCGTCACCCGGTCGTTCCCGGTGGCGATGGTGGGCTTGGCGCTGGGCGGGGCCGGCAGCATGGCGACGCTCAACGTCGTGTTCACCACCTACACCGAGCTGCTGCCGTCGTGGGTGCGCGGGCGGGGGTCGTCGATGGTGATGCTCATGGTGTGGCTCGGCACGTCGGTGGGTGCTGCCGTGTGGGGCGCGATCGCGTCTGCAACGACGGCGGGCACGTCGCTGACGGTCGCCGCGGTGAGCCATGTGTGCCTGACGGCGTTCGCATCGTCGAGGCTGCGCATCGCGCCGCGATGACGCTGGTCGCCGACCGGTCGTCGTCGGGGTGTCCCCGTCGACCGGCCTCCCTGGGCCAACTACATTTCGGTCCATGGGGATCAACACGGTGTCGGACATCATTCGCGTGCACGGGGCGGAACGGGCCGACCAGGTGTCGCTCGTGCAGGGCGACCGGCGGGTCAGCTGGGGTGAGCTGTACGCCCGGGCAGGGCAGGTGGCCAATCTGTTCGCAGCGGCGGGCGTCGGCAACCAGGACCGCGTGGCGTTCCTCGACAAGAACGGCATCGAGCACTTCGAGGTCTTCTACGGGGCAGCGTTGCTGAACGCCGTGTGCGTCGACGTGAACTGGCGGCTCGCGGCGCCGGAGGTCGAGTACATCGTCAATGACGCAGAGGCGAAGGTGCTGATCGTCGGAGCGGAGTTCGTGCCCGTCCTCGACGCGATCCGTGCCAACCTGACGACTGCGACGACGATCCTGGTGATCGGCACCGACTACGAGGCAGCGGTCGATGCGCAGCCGACCACCGATCCGGGCACGCCGAGTGCCGACGACGACGTCGCGTTCCAGCTCTACTCGAGCGGCACCACGGGTCGGCCGAAGGGCGTGATGCTCACCAACTCGAACTTCTTCGGGTTGCTGCCGATGGCGAAGGAGATGTGGGAGCTGTCGCCCGATTCGGTGAACCTGGTGGCGATGCCGCTGTTCCACATCGGAGGTGGCGGTTGGGCGGTGGCGGGCCAGTACGAGGGGGCGCGCAGCGTGATCGTGCGCGACCTCGATCCGGCGGCGCTGATCACGTTGATCGGTGCCGAGCGGATCACCCACGGGTTCCTCGTGCCGGCGGTGCTGCAGTTCATGCTGATGATGCCGGGTGCGCTCGAGGCCGACTACTCGAGCCTGCAGGTGCTGGTGTACGGCGCATCGCCGATCAGCGAAGAGGTGTTGGCGAAGAGCGTGCAGACGTTCCAGTGCAAGTTCTGGCAGGCGTACGGCCTCACCGAGACCACCGGTGCCGTGGTGAACCTGTCGCCGGCGGACCACGACGTCGACGGCCCGAACCGTCACCGGCTGCGCAGCTGTGGCCTGCCCGGCCCGGGCGTGGAGGTGCGCATCGTCGACACCGACACGCTGCAGGACTGCGAGGTCGGTGAGGTGGGCGAGATCTGGATCCGTTCGGCGCAGGTGATGAAGGGCTACTGGAACATGCCCGAGGAGACCGCGAAGTCGATCGATGCCGACGGCTGGTTCCGCAGCGGTGATGCCGGCTATCTCGACGCCGACGGCTACCTCTA
>JBILUM010000233.1:0-5114 GCA_044370995.1 Ilumatobacteraceae bacterium
CTCGACCATTTCGGCGCTCATGCCCGACTGGACCTCGAGCCGGACGGCTCGGCCGAACCGGCGTCGACGGAGTTCGAGTTCGACCGCGGCGAGCAGGTCGTCGGCCTCCTCCTCCTCGAGGGTGAGGTCGGCGTTGCGGGTGACGCGGAACGCCGCGCACTCCTCGACGACCATGCCGGCGTACAGCAGGTGCATGTGTGCAGCGATCAACTGCTCGACGGGCACGAACCGGTTGCCGTCAGAGAGTGCCACGAGGCGCGGGAACACGTTCGGCACCTTGACACGGGCGAATCGGCGCTCGCCGGTGTCGGGGTCGCTCACCATCGCAGCGAGGCTCAGCGCGAGGTTCGAGATGTACGGGAACGGGTGGGCGGGATCGACCGCGAGCGGGGTGAGCACCGGGAAGATCCGGCGCTCGAACAACACCGAGAGCTCCTGGCGATCGACGAGCTCGAGCTCTGCCCAGTCGAGCACGACGATGCCGTTGCGGCGCAGCTCCGGCAACAGCGAACCGAGCAGCAGCCCTTCCTGGCGGAGCACGAACGAACCGACCGTCTCGCCGATCGCGGTGAGCTGCTGCGAGGGCGTGAGGCCGTCGGGGGCCGATGCGGTGAGCCCCGCTGCCACCTGGTCCTTGAGGGCTGCGACGCGCACCTGGAAGAACTCGTCGAGGTTGCTGGAGGCGATCGCGGCGAACTTCACCCGTTCGAGCAGGGGGATCCCGGACTCGGCGGCCAGGGCGAGCACCCGCTCGTTGAAGTCGAGCCAGCTCAGCTCACGGTTGATCGGCTCGACGCTGCCCGACGTGCTGTCGATTGCCCGGGGATGATCGCCGTCCATGGTCCGTTCGTGCCCTCAACTGGAAGTGTGCTGCAGGTGTGCTGCACGAGTGCTGCAGATGTATCGGTGGGAGTCGACGGATGCGCCTGCTCCGTCCCGAGCGGGAAGGCTCAGTCCGACTCGGGGATGCCGAGGTCCCACTCGATGCTGATCCGCTCGCGCTCGGCGTCACGAATGATGCGCTCGCGATTGCGACGGTACTGCGGATCGTCGCGGGGGAGGAGCACGAGGCGGGCGAGCACGCGGGCACGGAATTCGTCGAGCAGGGTGCGGTCGCCGTAGTCGCCGTAGACCTCCCAGTGCGGCGAGACCGGGCCGAGGTAGACGATGCGAGCGTGCGCCCGCGGCGGCTCGGTGGCGATGTCGGTCATGGGAGATCCTCGGTGTGTGCTGGTTCGACCGGCCACGACGTCACGCCGGACCGGAGCCGGAGTCTACCGGCCATCGCCCCGAGCACGGACGACGCCATCGTCCCTAGGAACCTTTCCTGGTCTCGATGCCGCATGTTCGCGTTCGAGACTGCTAGATTCTCCGTGAATTCGGGAACCGTCCCGTCGTCTGGAGCGTCAGTACCTGTGATGTTCCACTCGGTGGTGCGGTTGTCGAGACCCCTCGGGGCCTCGTGCGGGCGCACACCTCTCCGCGATTCGTCGCGGAACGACAAGGAGACCCCACGCCATGCCGTTGCACTTTCCCTCCCGAGACGCCTCCCGAGACGCCTCCCGCCGTGCGCCGTCGGTCGCCGACACGCCCGTGTCGGTCAGCCGGCCGTCCGACGAGGACTCCACCACCGCCTGGATGAGCGCCGGCAACTGCCGGAACTACCCGCCCGCGGTGTTCTTCCCCAGCGACGGCGTCGGCGTCGATCGCGCCCGCAAGATCTGCACCGACTGCCCCGTCGCCGAGCGGTGCCTCGAGTACGCGCTCGACCAGCGCATCGAGCACGGCGTGTGGGGTGGCTGCAGTGAGCGCGAGCGTCGCCGCATCCTCAAGCGTCGCCGCGTCGCCGCCACCGCCGGCTGACACGCACGCACCCGCACGCACCCTTCACACCGGAGCCGCCGCCCGCGTCGGCATCGACCCCGCACTGGCGCTGGGTCGATGTCGAGCGCGGCGCTGCGACCGATCGGAGCCCGCTGATGCGGCGTCGCCGGAGTGCACACGCTGCCACCGGCGCCACGGTCACGCCGTCAGGCTCGACCCCGAACGCGACGAGGGCGCCGCTGCTCCCCATTCGGGGGGCGACGGCGCCCTTGTTGCATGGTCGAGCCGGCGAGCGACTCGTGGCGCCGACGGACGGCGCCCGGAGATCAGTTGGTGGAGTCGGTCTTGGACTCGGGGGAGGCGTCCTTCTGGCCCTCGGCCAATCCGGTCTTGAACTCCTGCTGGGCCTTGCCCAGGTTCTTGGCGAGCTTGGGCAGCTGCGAACCGCCGAAGAGCACGAGCACGACGACGATGATCAGGATGATCTCGGGCGGGTCGAGAAAAGCGAGCATGGGCTCAGGCTAGCACTGGGAGACGGAGATGGAACCTCGCGCGACCGGTCTGGATCCGCAGGCTCAGGCGGTCACCTTGCGGGCGGCCAGCGCGCGCTGGCGACGGAGTCGACGCCGTTCACGCTCGGACAGGCCGCCCCAGATGCCGAACTTCTCGCCGTTCGAGAGCGCGTACTCGAGGCAGTCCAGACGCACGACACAGCCCCGGCAGACCTCCTTGGCCTCACGGGTCGACGCACCACGCTCCGGGAAGAACAGGTCGGGATCGACGCCGAGGCAGTTCGCCTCGTCCTGCCAATTCTTGTCGTCGATCGTCTCGTCCTGTGCTGGGTATGTCATCCGGCTGCCTCCGCTGTAATTACAACCGTGTCATTGTCCACTATCACACCGTGTCTGTGCAAGTGCGGATTCGAGAAAGGACCGTCAAGTCGACCGCGAAGGGTGGCGATTCGCGCCGAACGTCCAGCAATGCCCGTTCGGGCGTCGCGCGGAACGCGTTCATGGACCCCTCATCTGAAGGTGTCTTCGGATCCGACCGGGTGGTGGGTCACGACTCGCGCGCGGGCTTCGCGGCGGCACGTCGGCCGCAGAACGCCTGTCGGATGTCGTCCCGCGCCGTCAGCTGGACTTCGGCGTCCCGGAGTTCCGGCGGAGGCGCTCGGCCATGATCCGCATGAGTTCGAGGGCGAAGGTCGGGTGCTGCTGCACGAGGTAGACGAACTCCTTCTCGTTCACCTCGGCCACGCGACTCGGCTCGACGGCGACCGCGTCGAGGCTCCGCGGCGCCGGCTCGATCAGCACCAGTTCGCCGATGATGCCGCCCGAACGAACGGTTTCGATCACCTGACCGTCGAGGCGGAGTTCGACCGCACCGTCCAGCACGGCGAACATCAGGTCGCCCGGCTCACCGACGACGAACAGGGCCTCGCCTGCGGCGACCTCACGAACGGTACGGGCATGGCGGAAGATGTTGATCTCGGTGCTCACGATCGCCGATCTTGCGGGAAACGGCAGCCCACCACCACACGCGACGTCGATTGTTCACCTGTCGTGAACCTGAACGACACCTGAACGTCGCCGGTTCGCCACCGGTGGACGGTGGTCCTAGCACGGTCAGGGCGACCAGGGAAGCGGACCGGAGGTGCCGATCACGAGCACCACGGTCACGCCCTCGGGCACGGCGCCGGCCACGAGGTCGGGGCTCCAGGTGTCGAACCCACCCACGCCGAAGCGCTCCAGCAACGCGAACGCAGCGGTGACGTCGGCGCCGAGCGGCATCACCATGGTCTCGTCGAACGTGCGGGTGCCGACCATGGCGTACCGAGGCGTGACGCCCAGCAGGGTGGCCACCTCCGTCATCGACGCCACGCCACCCGAGGCGTCGATCACCAGCACCTGTTCGGCCAGCGCTGCGGGATCGATCGTCGAGCCCAGAGGCGACACCACGCTGGTCGTCACCGCCGGGAACGTGGTCGTCGTCGGGAACGGCTCGGCCGGCCATGCGATCGTGGTCTGCGGGACGAGCCCCGGGTCGTACGCAGGGTCGTACGCGTATTCGCAGTAGCCGAAGTACTGCCACACATCCTCCGTGGCGATCGGCGGCCCCTGGCATCGGAAGGTCGCGCCGGCGGGCATGACCACGTCGGTGATCGTCGTCGTGGTCACTGCGGGGATGGTGGTCGACAGAACCGGCAGGGTGGTGTCGCCGAACATCACGGCGTCGGATGCGATCCGGTCGTCGCCCGTGTTGCGCCCGGCGAGGAAGCCGAGCCCGATCACCGCCGGCAACGTCACGGCTGCGGCCGCCATGGTCGCGGTGCGGCGACGGCGGTGCACGATGCGGCGCTGCACGTCGGTGTAGCCGAGGGGCGCGGCGGGGATGCCGTCGGCTCGACGGCGCAGGGAATCGGCGAGCTCGCGCTCGAACGAGTCCATCGGGTCAGGTGCATCGGCGTCGTTCACGACCGCCCCTCCTCATCGTTCGCTCCCATCACGAGTTGTTCGCGTAATGCCGCCCGTGCACGGTGCAGCGACGACTTCACGGTGCCGAGGGCGATCTTCAACGTGGCGGCGATCTCGGCGTCGGTGGCCTGCAGGTAGTACCGCAGCACCACCACCTCGCGCTGCGGCGACGGCAGTGCGCGCACCGCATCGGCGATGTGGTCGTGCTCGCTGCGCACCTCGTCGATCGGCGGCACGACGAGGCGACGGGCGAGACCACGGCGGCGCTGCACACGTCGGCAGCCGTTGACCACGCACGTGCGGACATAGGCCTCGGGGATGCGCAGCCGGTCCCACTTCGGGAACGCCTTGGCGAACGCCTCCTGCACGACCTCCTCCGCCTGTTCGCGAGTATCGACGAGCAGGAATGCGGTGCGCACCAGCGACGGATAGAGGCGCCGGTAGACGGCGGCGAGGTCGTCGAGGAGCTCTGGTTCACCGACCGGCGCCGGCCCGGTTCGTGCGTCGCGCCGCATCTGGGCGCGCTCCCGGACGGCGGCAGGACGTGCCGGTCGGACCGCTACCTCTCGGGCGGTCGCCTCCACGATCTCGCCCCGGCCGGCGACGGCGAGACGATCGAGGCGGGGGTCGACCGCACGCGTCCCCGGCGCCAGGCCGGGATCGAGCGGTTCGGGGTTCACACCGTTCACACCCGTGGAGAGCCTCGGGGGGCCGTTCCGGTTCCCGCCGCGAGGATTTCTCTGCGGCTCGCCGAGCCCGAGCGGTCAGCCGGCCCGGCGGGCGTTGCGGCCCCGGGCCATGGTCTTCTTGTGCTCC
>JBILUM010000169.1:0-5987 GCA_044370995.1 Ilumatobacteraceae bacterium
CGCTCACGTTCGCCGACGCCCGTGGATCCTCGGGTTGGCGGTGCTCTGCTTCGGACACGTGGTGCTGATCCTCAGCCGCACCTACATCACCGGCGGCGACTGGGCGTTCATCGAGCTGCTCACCCGAGACGTCTTCTCGGCCGACTCGCCGCTCACTGGCGCGTGGTCACGCTACGGCTGGAACCACCCGGGGCCGCTGCTCTACCAACTCCTCGCCGTCCCCCATCTGCTCACCGGCTCGTCGTGGCGGGGCCTGTGGCTGGGTGCGCTGGTGCTGAACGTGGCAGCCCTCGTCGTCGCCGTGCGTCTGCTGGAGCCGACCCGGTCCGGCGATTCCGACGCTGCCGACACCGCATCGGTCGAGACGGCCGAACCGGTCGGATCAGGCACCGCAGGGTGGCTGACGGCGTGGGCGATCGCGGTGGCCGGCATGTGGACGTTCGCCGCCGGCACCGCGCATCTGGCGACCGATCCGTGGAACGCGAGTGTGGTCGTGGTGCCGGTGCTCACGATGGTCGCCGCCGCCACAGCGGTGCTCGTCGACGACCGTCGCGGCGTGGCCGTGGCAGCGGTCGTGTTCGTCGCAGCAGCGCAGACCCACGCCGCGTACGGGGTGCTGCTGTTGCCGTTGGTGCTGGTGTCGCTCGGCGTCGGCCTCGTCCGCTGGCGGCGGTACACGCTCACCTGGATCGGCATCGGGACGGTCCTCATGCTGCCGGCGCTGGTCGACACACTCGTGAACTGGCCCGGCAACCTCTACCGCTCGATCCGCTTCACGCTCACCGCGTCCGAGCCGGCGGTCGGGTTCGCCCAGGCCGCGAGGGTCATCGGGCGCGCCACCTCGCTGTCGTTCTTCGACGAGGCCCGCCTCCCGTCGTTCGTCGCCGTCGTGCGCGACCCGCCGTGGGGTCTGGTCCCGTTCGCCGGCCTGGTGGCGATCGCCCTGGCGCACCGGCTCGCACTCGTGCGGGGATGGACGCTGCACCGACGCTCGCTCGAGGCGACGGCGTTGCTGTGGCTCGGCGGCGTGCTGATGGTGGCCCGCACTCGCGGTCCGCTGCTCATCTGGCTCACGACCTGGATGGTGGCGGCCGCTGCGGTCACGTGGTGCCTGGTGGGTGCCGTTGCCGTGCGCTGGGTGCTCGAGCGACGATCCGCCGCAGCGTCGGGCTCGTCCCGGGTCCGCGTCGCCGGCGCCGCTGCCGTCGGCGGGGTCGCGCTGCTGCTCGCCACCGTGAACGTGGCCGGCTCGGTCGGCGTGGGCTATCCGTTCCAGGAGTTCACCCCGGTCGTGCAGCAGTTCGCCGACGATGCCGAGCCGCTCGCCTCGGCCCCGATCGCGATCGATCTCGCCGGCGACGAGTACGTGGCGGGTGCGGTGCAGTCCGGTCTCATCGTCGAACTCGAGGCCCGCGGACAGCAGCCCCGTGGCCGCCCCGATCAGCGCCTCCAGCTCGGCTCGCACCGCACCGATGTGCCGCTCGAGCCGCCGTACCTGCTCGTGCGCGTCGAGCCGCAATCGGGTGCACCCGACGGCGCGACGGTGGTGTCGGTGAGCGATCCGTTGAGTGCGGCCGAACGCGCCGAGGCCGACACGCTGATGGACGAGCTCGGGGTACTGCTCGACTCGGCCGGCGCTGGTGATCGACGGGAGCTGCTCGCGAACGATCTCGCGCCGCTGGCCGCATTCGACGCGCCACCCGAAGTCGAGGCTCAGCTCGCCAGGTTCGAGCGCCTCGGCGAGCTGCACGCCCGCGGCAAGCGGATCGTGCTCTACCTCATCGGCGGGTGATCAGAGCGTGCGCAGCACTCGCTCGTAGGCGGGACGTCGCCAGTCGAGCACCTGGGCGATGAGCCAGTCGGGATCGACCCACCGCCACGCCACGAACTCGCTGCCGTCGGGTGTCGGTTCGATGTCGGCGTGCAAGGCGTCGAAGAGGAACCACTTCTGCACCTGACCGCGCCGCTTGCCGTCCTTGCCGTGCACGCGCATGATCTCGGTCGGCCATTCGTAGGCGACCCAGTCGGGATACTCGGCCCGGGCGATGACGTGTTCCTCGCCGAGCCCGGTCTCCTCGAACAGTTCGCGCCAGGCCCCCTCGATCGGCTCCTCGCCCGTGTCGAGGCCACCCTGGGGCAACTGCCAGCTGTCGGGTGAATCGCTGCGTTCGAACGCCAGGAGCTGCTTGCCGTCGGGGTGCCGGACGACGATCACGACCCCCGCCCTGAAGTGCTGCGCCATGCAAACGACCGTACCCGCGTTTGATCGCCCAGGCCCGCTCAACGGGCCCGGGTCAGGTGCCACCGCGATCAAACGCGGACGGGGTCGCTGGACGCATGGTGAGGAATCGGACGAGGGTGCGGCGGATCTCGTCGTCGGTCATTCGCCACGTGATCTCGATCGGGCACCAGCCGTCGAGCACCAACTCGTTCTGTCGACGCGCATCACGGTCCAAGTCGCTTGCGAGCGAGTGGCATCCGAAGCCGTTGCCTTCGAGGTACAGCCTGCGGTCGGGCCAGGCGAAGTCGATCCGGTACCGCTGCGGGCCGAAGCGAACCCGGTGCTGCTGCGTCGGCAGCGGGAGCTCGTTGGCGATCAGGATCCGCATGATCCTGCCCTCGAGCTCGCTCTCACCAGGGTCGTACCCGGGAATGCGAGCCGCGAGGACTCGGCGAAGCCGCTTCACCGACCGCCCCGGCGCAGGCCGCACACGGTTCACCCGCGAGCGGAGCGCCTCGAGGTCGAGCGTCCGCCGACGGATGAAGTCGTCGATCACCGATCCCAACTCGTCGTCGGACAGAGTTCCGCTGAGATCGATGACCGTACGCAATGGCGACGTGCACGGGATGCCGTGCACCGCAGTCAGGTCCCCCGGTTCGAGCTGTCCGCTCCGATGGGCCCGGACGCCGTCGAGGCGTACGTGCCGTCCGAGGGATGCCGTGACGTGGATCAGATCGGTCTCGAACCGACGACCGCCGAGCAGACGCACCGCCGTCACGTGTGCGGCCGCGACCCCGGATCCGGCGGCGATGATCGTCGCACGAACCACCTGTTGCCAGGTCCTCGGGGCACCGTTCACAGCGACGACACCTCGACGCACCGGCCGGACGCGCCCAGCGCGTCGATCCTCCTGTTGGCCTCTGCGGGTGCGCCCATCGGCTCGCATCACTGCCGTGGTCATCAGCCCGTCATGGCGTTCCGCCCATGTGAATCGCTCCATCGCGACCCTCCCGAACAACTGAGCGTTTGATCGCCAGAGCCCGCATGGCGGGCCTGAGCGATCACACGCGGTGGGGTTCGGGGGAACGCTGGGGAGCGCGTCAGGCCTTGGGGGGCAGAACGCGGATGCCGAGGTCGTCGAGTTGCTTGGCGTCGACGGGGGTGGGCGCGTTGGTCATCGGGTCCATGCCGCTCTGGGTCTTCGGGAACGCGATGACCTCGCGGATGTTCTCCTCGCCGGCCAGGATCGCGACCAGACGGTCGATGCCCAGACCGAAGCCGCCGTGGGGCGGCGCACCGTACTTGAACGGGTTGAGGAAGAACCCGAAGCGGCGGTCGGCCTCCTCGGGTGTGATGCCCAGCAGGCCGAACACCCGCGCCTGCAGTTCGGGCTGATGGATTCGGATCGAACCCGACCCGAGCTCCCAGCCGTTGAACACGAGGTCGTACGCCTGGCTGCGAACCTTCAGCGGCTCGGTCTCGAGCAGGTGCACGTCGTCTGGGTGCGGCTGGGTGAACGGGTGGTGGCCCGGCTTCGGCCGACCGCTCGCCTCGTCGACACCGACGAACAGCGGGAAGTCGACGACCCACAGGAACTTGTACGGGCCCTCGTGCACCGGCGGACGGCCGAGGTCGTTGCGCAGCGTGCCGAGCACCTCGCACGCCATCGACCACTCGTCGGCGACGATGAGCAGCAGGTCGCCGGGCGCTGCATCGAGGCGGCGCTTCAGCTCGGTCTGCTCGGTGTCGCTCAGGAACTTCGCAACCGGCGACTCGAGGGTGCCGTCGGGGCCGACCTTCAACCACACGAGGCCCTTGGCCCCGATCTTCTTGGCCTTGTCGGTCATCGCGTCGAGCTTGTTGCGGCCGTACTCCTCGGCCTTGCCCGCGGCGTTGATGCCCTTGATCGCGGCGGCGCCGGTGAACGCCTTGAACTCGGTGGCGGCGAACACGTCGGTGAGCTCCTGCAGCTCCATGCCGAAGCGCAGGTCGGGCTTGTCGATGCCGAAGCGGTTCATCGCCTCGTGCCACGTCATCGTGATGATGTCGCCGGTCTCCTTGCCGGCCGCACGGGCAGCGGCCATGACAGCGGCGCCGATCGCGGTGTGCACGTCGTCCTGGTCACCGAAGCTGATCTCGGCGTCGAGCTGCATGAACTCGTACTGGCGGTCGGCGCGCAGGTCCTCGTCGCGCAGGCAGCGGGCGATCTGGTAGTAGCGGTCGATGCCGGCCACCATCAGCAACTGCTTGAACAGCTGCGGGCTCTGCGGCAGCGCGTAGAACGAGCCGGGCTGCTGGCGGCTGGGCACGATGAACTCGCGGGCGCCCTCGGGGGTGGACGGCACGAGCATCGGGGTCTCGACCTCGACGAAGCCCTGATCTTCCATCGACCGGCGGATCGCCGAGTTGACAGCGGCGCGGATGCGGATGTTGCGCTGCATGCGCTCTCGACGGATGTCGAGGTAGCGGTACTGCAGACGTGTGGTCTCGGCGACGGTGTCGGCGCGCTCGCTGATCGGGAACGGCGGCGGCTCTGCCGAGTTGAGGATCTCGACGACGCAGTCCTGCAGCTCGATCTGACCGGTCGGGAGCTTGTCGTTGACGCTCTCGTCGGGGCGGGCGCTCACGGTGCCGGTGATGCGCACCACGTACTCGGCGCGCACATCGACGGCGTTGTCGACCACGCACTGGGTGAGACCGGTGTGGTCGCGCAGGTCGATGAAGGCGAGCTTCTCGCCGTGCTCGCGGCGCGTGGCGACCCAGCCGCAGAGGCTGACGGTCTGGCCGATGTGCTCGGTGCGGAGTTCGCCGCACTGGTGGGTCCTCATCGCTGTCGATGCGCCGGAGGCCGTCGACGTCGGAGTTGGGGTGCTGCTCATGAGAGTGCTTTCTGCAGGTGTCGGAGGAGATCGTTCCGGTTGATGGCCTGCTGGCCACCCGCTCCGGTGGCGGGGTCGTAGTCGGCCCGCAGGGGGCGCACGACCACGGTGCCGGCATCGAGTTCGTCGGTGCCGATGATGACCGCGTACGCGGCGCCGCTGCGGTCGGCGGCCTTCATCTGGCTCTTCATGCTGCGGTTGTCGAACGCCCGGTCGGACGACAGGCCGGCCTCGCGCAGCTCGGCGGTGATCCGCAACGCCTCGAGCCCGCCGGTGGTGTCGACCACGAAGACGTCGACGGCGGTGGACGGTGCAGCGAAGACGCCTTCGTCGTCGCATGCCAGCAGGGTGCGGTCGAGGCCGAGGGCGAACCCGACGCCGGGGGTGGCCGGGCCGCCGAGCGACTCGATCAACCCGTCGTAGCGACCGCCGCCGCCGAGCGCGTTCTGCGCCGAGTCGAGCGTGCCACCCTGGAACTCGAAGGTGGTGTAGCGGTAGTAGTCGAGACCGCGCACCAGCTTGGCGTCGATCGTGAACGGGATGCCGAGCGCGATGAGGCCGGCCTGCACCGCCTCGAAGTGGGCACCCGCTTCGGGGCTGTAGAAGTCGGCGATGCGGGGCGCCGAGGCGACGAGCGCCGCATCCTGACCGCGCTTGGAATCGAGCACCCGCAGCGGGTTCTTGTCGAGCGTGACCCGGCTCTCGGGGCTGAGCGCATCGAGGTTGGCACGGAAGTGACCCTCGAGCGCCGCGACGTACCGGGCGCGGTCGTCGGGTTCGCCGAGGCTGTTGACGAGCAACTTCACCTGCTGCAGACCGAGCGAGCGGAAGAACTCCCAGCCGAGTGCGACGACCTCGACGTCGAGGTAGGGGTCGGTGGCACCGAG
>JBILUM010000171.1:0-5960 GCA_044370995.1 Ilumatobacteraceae bacterium
GTCGACTACTCGGGCCGTTCGGTCATCGTGGCCGGCCCGACGCTGAAGCTGCACCAGTGCGGTCTGCCGAAGCTGATGGCGCTCGAGCTGTTCAAGCCGTTCGTCATGAAGCGCCTCGTCGACCAGGAGCTCGCGCAGAACATCAAGAGCGCGAAGCGCATGGTCGAGCGTCGTCGCCCGCAGGTGTGGGACGTCCTCGAGGACGTCATCAAGGAGCACCCGGTGCTCCTCAACCGTGCACCAACCCTGCACCGCCTCGGCATCCAGGCCTTCGAGCCCGTGCTGGTGGAGGGCAAGGCCCTGCAGATCCACCCGCTGGTGTGCACCGCCTTCAACGCCGACTTCGACGGTGACCAGATGGCCATCCACGTGCCGCTGTCGGCCGAGGCCCAGGCCGAGGCACGCGTGCTGATGCTGAGCGCGAACAACATCCTGTCGCCGGCGTCGGGTCGCCCGATCGTGACCCCGAGCCAGGACCTCATCATCGGCGGCTACTACCTCACCGAGGAGCTCGACGCCGTCGGCACCGCGCCTCGCGTGTTCCGCCACCTGTGGGAGGTGCTGCGTGCGCTCGACGAGGGCGCGCTCAACATCCACGAGAAGATCACGATGCGTCGCCCCATGGCGGACGGCACCATCGACGTGTTCGACTCGACCCCCGGTCGCCTGCTGTTCGAGGAGGCCCTCCCGGCCGACTACCCGAAGCGCTTCGGCCACATCAACGAGCTCGTGAAGAAGAAGGAGATGGGCGTCATCGTCGAGCGCCTCTCCGACAACTACAAGAAGTCCGAAGTGGCCGCGGCTCTCGATGCGATCAAGAACGTCTGCTACCGCTGGGCGGCGCAGAGCGGTCTGACGGTGTCGATCGACGACGTCAAGACCCCGAAGTCCAAGCGCGAGATCCTCGATCGCCACGAGGCGCAGGCCGACAAGGTCGAGACCCAGTTCAAGCGCGGCATCATCACCGACGGCGAGCGCCGTCAGCAGGAGGTGCGCATCTGGACCGATGCCACCGCCGAGGTGCAGAAGGCGATGGAGCTGGAGTTCAAGGCGCAGCGCTTCAACCCGATCGACATGATGGTCGGCGCGGGCGCCCGAGGGAACATGACCCAGATGCGCCAGATCGCCGGCATGCGCGGCCTCGTGGCCAACCCCCGTGGTGACATGATCCCGCGTCCGATCAAGAAGAACTTCCGTGAAGGCCTCGAGACCCTCGAGTACTTCATCGCCACGCCGGGCGCCCGTAAGGGTCTCGTCGACACCGCCCTCCGTACCGCCGACTCGGGCTACCTCACCCGTCGTCTCGTCGACGTGGCCCAGGAGCTGATCATCCGCGAGATCGATTGCGGCACGCACCTCGGTGTGTGGATCGAGAACGTCGGGTCCGACACGGCCAACAAGCGGGCGTACCTCGAGACCAAGCTGTTCGGTCGTGCCCTGCTCAACGACATGACGCTGAGCGACGGCACGGTGCTGAAGCGCAACACCCTCGTGGGTGACCCCGAGATGGCGGCGCTGCGCGACGACCCGTCGGTCACCCGCATGCGGGTGCGTTCGGTGCTCACCTGCGACGCGGAGCTCGGCGTGTGTGCGCTGTGCTACGGCCGGTCGCTGGCCACCGGCAAGTCGATCGAGCTCGGCGAGGCCGTGGGCGTCATCGCTGCACAGTCCATCGGTGAGCCCGGTACCCAGCTGACGATGCGTACCTTCCACACCGGTGGTGTGGCGGGCAAGGACATCGCCGGTGGTCTGCCTCGCGTCGTCGAGCTGTTCGAGGCTCGCACGCCGCGTGGTTCGGCCCGTCTGGCTCGTGCGACCGGTGTCGTGCGCATCTCCGAGGACGAGGGCAAGGGCATCCCGGTCACCGTGGTCGACGACCAGGGTGAGGAGCACACGGTCGTGCTCCCGACCGGTAGCCGCCCGATCGTGAGCGACGGCCAGGAGGTCAAGGCCGGCGACCCGATCACCGACGGTCCCTTCGACCCGAAGGAGATCATGGAGATCAAGGGCATCCGCGAGACCCAGCTGTACCTCGTCGAAGAGGTCCAGAAGGTGTACCGCGACCAGGGTGTGTCGATCCACGACAAGCACATCGAGCTGATCGTGCGTCAGATGACCCGTCGCATCGGCGTGCAGGAGCCCGGTGACACCGGCTTCCTGCCCGGCGAGCGTGCCGACGCCAAGGTGTTCCGTGACACCAACAAGCGGATGGTCGAGGAGGGGCAGAAGCCCGCCGAAGGCCGCCCGGAGATCATGGGCATCACCAAGGCGTCGCTCGCGACGGAGAGCTGGCTGTCGGCTGCCTCGTTCCAGGAGACCACCCGAGTGCTCACCGAGGCCGCCATCGACGGCCGCGGCGACAGCCTCCTCGGTCTCAAGGAGAACATCATCATCGGCAAGCTCATCCCGGCCGGTTCGGGCATGATGCACTACCGCCAGTTCAACATCGAGGCGCCGGAGTACCAGCCGATGACCTCCTACTCGAGCGACTTCGACGAGGATCCGGCCGCCTGGCTGAGCAACATCCACGGCACTTACACCACCGAGGAGCCGGCCGTCGAGGCCTGATCCTCGGGGGAGCATCCTCCGGGAACCGATCGTCGGATCGGGGTCGACCCTCACGGGTCACACCCCGACAGACGAGCGACACGAGCGACGAGACGTCGGCCTTCGGGCCGGGGCTCGTCGCTCGTGGCGTTTTCGGGACGTTTCGTGCACACACTGCCGTTGGCTGCGAGACTGCCGCCGTTCACATCAGCTCCGGCTGTCGTCTCGAGGAGTGGTCGCATGGGTTTGTTCGACAAGGTCAAGGGTCTCGTCAAGGGTCGCGAGAAGCAGATCAACCAGGGCATCGACAAGGTCGCGGACGTCGTCGAGAGCAAGACCCCCGATCAGCACGACGCGAAGGTCGAGCAGGCCGCCGAGAAGGCGAAGGACTTCGTCGACAAGCTCGACGACACCAAGTAGCCCGGCCGGCTGTCAAAGGCGCTGCGTCGCGCCGGGCGGCCCCGGCTCAGCAGCTGGTCACGTGAGCTGCTTGACAGGCCGATCTCCCCGGTGACCGTCCCTCGGGGCGGTGCTGCGTCAGGGACGGGCGCGGCGGGAGGAGCAGGTCATGCGGGCATTCCATCATCACGGGCACGCGAACGCGGCCCACGTCGACGTGTACGCGCACCACAATGCGCGCCAGCGAGGCACCGGTCGGGCCACGCCGTGGTTCGTGCTCGCTGCGCTCGCGTTCCTGGCGGCGTTGAAGGCACACTGAGCCGACCCGGTTCGGCGCCGGTCGTGAACCTGCGTCGCCGACGGGTCCACGGGCCGTGACCTCGCGAGATCGCGCGTTTCAGCGCCGCGCGCGGGTTGCCGGTCGTGGACGCGCACCTCTAACATTGCAGGGTCCTGCGTGGAGTTCTCCATGCAGCTGTCACCCGACAGAGTTGTTCTCGCACTGTCACAGTTCGCAAAGGTAGACGCGTGCCCACGATTCAGCAGCTGGTTCGCCAAGGGCGGTCCACGAAGTTCTCGAAGACCAAGACGCCGGCCCTCAAGGGGTCGCCGCAGCGTCGCGGTGTGTGCACTCGCGTGTACACCAACACCCCGAAGAAGCCGAACTCGGCGCTCCGCAAGGTCGCCCGCGTGCGTCTGTCGAGCGGTGTCGAGATCACGGCCTACATCCCGGGTGAGGGTCACAACCTGCAGGAGCACTCGATCGTGCTCGTGCGTGGCGGTCGTGTCCGCGACCTGCCGGGTGTGCGTTACAAGATCATCCGCGGCGCGCTCGACGCAGCCGGCGTGAAGAACCGCAAGCAGGCCCGTAGCCGCTACGGCGCCAAGATGGCCAAGTAGTACAGGGAAAAGGAACCAGAGATGCCCCGTAAAGGACCCGCACCGCGGCGAGAGCTGCAGCCCGATCCCCTGTACCGCTCGCTGCTCGTGTCGCAGGTGACCAACAAGGTCATGCTCCACGGCAAGCGCACCGTCGCCGAGAAGATCGTGTACGACGCGCTGAAGATCGTCGAGGAGAAGACCGGCGCCGAGCCGATCTCGACCCTCAAGCGTGCGATCGACAACATCAAGCCGCCGCTCGAGGTCAAGAGCCGCCGCGTGGGTGGCGCCAGCTACCAGGTGCCGGTCGAGGTCCGCCCTCGCCGTGCCAACACCCTGGCGATCCGCTGGCTGGTCGACTTCAGCCGCAAGCGTCGTGAGAAGACCATGGCCGAGTGCCTCGCCGGTGAGCTGATGGATGCGGCCAACGGTCTGGGCGCTGCGATCAAGCGTCGCGACGACATGCAGAAGATGGCCGAGAGCAACAAGGCGTTCGCCCACTACCGCTGGTGATCGTCAGCCGGCCGTGACCGGTGTTCGAGAACTGACGAACCCGCCCGTGAGGGCGGGTTCGCTCGTTTTCCGATGCTGTTGGTCGTGTCGGCGGCCGAGGTGCGTCGGGTCAGGACGCGCCCTCCCGACGGTCCGGAGAAGGACTCCGTTACAGCAAGGAATCGGCACGCGCGATGCGCACCGTGGCGATCCGCCCGGCGCGTCACACGAACTTCGCGAACTCGGGAACCCGGGCGGTCGACGGTGACGTCCAACGGGCCATGAAGCGCACCTCGAACCGTTCACTGGTCGCTGCCGCGATCATCGCTGCGTCGGCCGTGGCCGTCGCCGGATGCGTCGCCGACGACCCCGACGCTGCGCCGCCGACCACCCGGCCGACAACCCGGCCGACATCGACCACCTCGCCCGGTCGCACCGACACCACCGATCCGGACAGCACGGGGACCGGGACGAGCGGGCCCCGCACCTCGGGGTTCGGCCGTTCGCGGCTCACCTTCTTCAGCGACTGCCCGGCGCTGCTCGGCTACCTGCAGCAGGAATCCCTCGCCCGCGTGAGTGCCTGGGGTCTCGGCGGCGTGTCCCCCTACTGGCGTGGCGGGCCGATGCCGATGGCGGCTGCCGAGAGCGTCAGCGGCGCCAACACCGAGGTGCCGGCGGCCTCCGACGAAGCTGCCGCTCCGGCGACCGTGGCCGCCGGTGACTTCTCCACCACGAACACCCAGGAAGTGGGCGTCGACGAGGGCGACCTGGTGGAGACCAACGGCAGCGAGGTGTTCGTGGCGAGCCAGGACGGTGTGCGCATCGTCGACGTCGCGACCGCCCGCGTGATCGATGAGCTCGACGTGCCCGCCGGGACGCACGAACTGTTGCTCGACGGCGATCGGCTGCTGGTGGTGACCGCGCCGTGGACCGGCGTGGAGGACACGATCGTGTCGCTGTACGACGTGACCGATCCGTCGTCGGCGTCGCTGATGCGGCGCAGTCACCTCGAGGGTCGGGCCGTCGCCACGCGTGCGGTCGACGGCACCGCTCGGCTCGTGCTGAGCTCGTCGATCGCCAACCGCCTGCCGTTCGTCTACCCCGACCAGTTCGGCCTCGACGAGGACCGGGCGCTCGAGGAGAACCAGCGGATCATCCGCGAGAGCTCGATCGAGGAGTGGATGCCGCGCTGGTTCGAGGAGAACGGCGACGGCTCCTTCGGTGACATGAGCGCCTCGCTCGACTGCGCGACGGTCGCGGCGCCCCGTGAGTTCGCCGGACTCGGCATCTCGTGGATCGCGTCGATCGACCTGCAGGGCGGCAGCAGCCCGGTCGGTGCGGCCGGTGTGGTGTCGAACAGCGACGTGGTCTACGCCTCGTCGTCGAACATCTATCTCGCCACCCAGGCGTGGGACTGGTTCAACCCGATGGCCGACGTCGCGGCCCCGAGCGAGCAGCCGCCGACGCTGATCCACCAGTTCTCCCTCGGCGCCGACGGGTCTGCCTCGTGGGTCGCGTCGGGCGAGGTGCCCGGTCGTCTGCTCAACCAGTTCTCGATGGGCGAGTACCAGGGCGACCTGCGGGTGGCCTCCACCATCGACGACTGGCAGAACGGCGGGCCGAGCGAGTCGGCCGTGACCGTG
>JBILUM010000172.1:0-5946 GCA_044370995.1 Ilumatobacteraceae bacterium
CATGCGTCAGCCGAGCGAGCTGCCGGCAGCTGCCCGTGCGTTCGTGCAGTTGGTGGAGGCCGAGGTCGGCGTGCCGATCACGGTCGTGGGTGTCGGCGCCGAGCGCGACGACTACCTGCACTGGGCACCCACCATGAGTGCCCAGGGATGATCCCGCGCTACACCACGCCGGAGATGGCGGCGGTCTTCTCCGACCCCGCCCGCTTCGGTCGCTGGCTCGAGATCGAGCTGCTCGCCACCGAGGCCCACGTCGCGCTCGGCATCGTCCCCGCCGAGCACGCCGCGGCGTGTCGCGCCGGTGCACCGGTGGTCGACGACGCGTTCGTCGCCGCGGTGGGCGAGCGCGAGCTCGTCACCGATCACGACGTCGCCGCGTTCGTCGACGTCGTGCAGGGGGCGATCGGCGCACCGGCCGGCGCCTGGATCCACTACGGCCTCACCAGCAGCGACGTGGTCGACACCGCGTGGTGCTGGATGCTCCGCGACGCAGCCGACCTGCTGATCGACGCCTCGACGCAGCTGCTCGGCACGCTGGTGGAGATGGCCCAACGCCATCGCCACACGGCGATGATCGGCCGCACGCACGGTGTGCACGCCGAGCCCACGACGTTCGGTGCGAAGGTCGCCCTGTGGGCGCTGCAGGTGGGTCGCGATCGTGAGCGCCTGCGCGCCGCTCGCGAGACCGTGTCGGTCTGCAAGCTGAGCGGTGCGGTCGGCACGTACTCGAACATCGATCCGAGCGTCGAACGGTACGTGGCCGAGCGTCTCGGGCTCCGTCCGGTGCCCGCCACGCAGGTCATCGCCCGCGATCGCCACGCCGAGTACCTGTGGGCGTGCGCCGCGGTCGGTTCCACGATGGAGTTGATCGCGGTCGAGCTCCGTCACCTGCAGCGCACCGAGGTGCGCGAGGTGCAGGAGGGCTTCAAGCCGGGCCAGAAGGGCTCGTCGGCCATGCCGCACAAGAAGAACCCGATCTCTGCCGAGACCATCAGCGGTCTGTCACGAGTGTTGCGCGGCAATCTCCAGGCCGGGATGCAGAACATCGCACTGTGGCACGAGCGCGACATCTCGCACAGTTCCGTCGAGCGGGTCGTGCTGCCCGACTCGTCGCAACTCGCCCACTATGTGATGCGTCGTGGTCAGAAGTTGCTGGCCGGGCTCGTCGTCGACGGCGCGCGGATGCGGGCCAATCTGTACGCGAGCCACGGGCTGGTGTTCAGTCAAGGGGTGCTGCTCGCACTCGTGCAGGCGGGCCTCACCCGTGACGACGCATACCGGATCGTGCAGGGTGCCGCGATGCAGGCGTGGGACGAACAGACCGACTTCCGGACCCTGCTCGAAGCCGATCCGTCGGTCGCCGCGCTCGGTGGTGCGGCGCTCGACTCGGCGTTCGACCTCGATCGCTCGCTGCGCAACGTGGGCGCGGTGTTCGAGGCGCTCGCCGACCTCGAGATCTGATTCAACCGGCGGCGCGGCTGACGCCCGCAGCCTTCAGCACCGACGCCTCGACGCCCACCGTGTCGAGGGGCGTCAGGCGCCGGCGGCGCGGCTGACGCCCGCAGCCTTCAGCACCGACGCCTCGACGCCCACTTCGCGCCACGTGGCGTAGCTGATGCCCTGACGCTGGCTGTAGGACTTGGCGACCTTCACGAACTCGGCCTCGAGCGCAGTCATGTCGATGCCGGCGCTCATGGTCTCCAATTCCTCGGAGAGATTCCGGCGTTCCTGGATGAGTCGCAGCTCGTCGAGCGGGTCGGCGACGGCGATCTCCTCGTCGATCTTCGCGAGGCGTGCCTTGATCGAATCCGGGGTGCGCTTGCGTCCGCGCTTGGGCTTGTTCGAACGCAGAGCATCCAGGTATTCACGCACGGCACGACCCTCGGTCCGACCGGCAGCCATGGCAGCCTTGTGCTCGTCGGTGAGTGGATTCTTGGGACCCTTCTTTGCCATGGAACGGAGCGTATCCATTGTGTCGTTCCCCGTCCGGTATCCGATCCGCCGTCTCCGACTCCATAGTTTCCAATTCCATGGGAACCGGCGCCGCTGCTGTCCTCCGCCGCTGCCGTTCGGCGGCGAGTGACCAGTGAGGCGTCGGCGCCCGGCGAGTAGCGTCGGCCAGGTCATGGACCTCGGTGCACTGTTCGACCTCGCCCCCCACGGGCCCGACACCTTCGTCGGCGTCGGCCCCCGCTACCCGTGGGGCGGCCTGTTCGGCGGCCAGATCGTGGCCCAGGCGTTGCGGGCTGCCGCCGGCACCGTCGACCCCGAGCTCGAGCCGCACTCGCTGCGCGCCTACTTCATCCGTCGCGGCGACCACACCGAGCCGATCCGCTTCGAGGTCGACCGGATCCGCAACGGGCGCAGCTTCTGCACCCGGCGCGTCGTCGCCCGCCAGGCGATCGGGGCGATCCTGAACCTCGAGGCCTCGTTCCAGCGCCCCGAGGCGACCACCGAGCTCCAGCCGATCGCGATGCCCGTCGGTCTACCCGGTCCCGACGACTGCGAGGGCGACGTGTGGACCACGTCGTTCCAGCGGCGCAGCGTGCCCGACGCGGCGCTCGCGACGGCCGGCATCCTCCGCGCCGGTCGCACGGCCGTGTGGATGCGCGTCGCCGACCCGGTCGTCGACGACGACCTCGTCCACCGGTGCTGGCTCGCCTATCTCAGCGACGACGTGCCCACCGATTCGGTCCGGCGTGCGCTCGCCGAGCACGAGGGCGTCACCGACATCGAGGCCTGGTGGGAGGGCAGCTTCGCCGCCAGCCTCGACCACACCGTCTGGTTCCACCGCCCTGTGAAGGTCGACGAATGGCACCTGTTCGACTTCTCCTGCCACCGCTACATCGGTGCGCGGGGCGTGTCGGTCGGACACGTGTTCACCGCCGACGGCGAGCACGTCGCGACGGTGACCCAGGAGGTCCTGGTGCGCCGCAGCCGACCGGACAGCCGACCGGACGGCACCGCCGGCGACTGACCGCGACGGCGCCCGACTAGCGTCGGTCGCCGTGTCCGACGCTGCCTCCCTCGATCTCCCGTCTCTCGACCCGGCCCGCCACGCGCTCCGCGACCACGTGCTGCGCCACAGCGTGCGGCGCGGCGACTTCACCCTGAAGTCGGGCGCGAAGAGCAGCTGGTTCCTCGACACGAAGCAGACCGCGTGCCGACCCGACGGCGTGCTGCTGATGGCCGAGGTCGCACTGTCGATCGTGCCGGCCGACGCCACCGCGATCGGTGGACTCACCGTCGGCGCCGACCCCGTTGCCTATGCGGTCGCGGCGATCGGGGCCACGCGTGGCTGGTCGCTCAAGAGCTTCACCGTGCGCAAGGAGGCCAAGGACCATGGCGTCACCGGGCGCCTCGCCGGCGCCCTGGAACCGGGCGACCGGGTGGTCATCACCGAGGACACCGTCACCCGGGGCACCTCGATCATGGAAGCCGTCGAGGTCGTGCGCGCCTTCGGTGCCGAGCCCGTGATGATCACCGTGATCGTCGATCGCGGTGGCACCTGCGGCGCGATGGCCGCGACCGCGGGGGTGCCGTTCGTGCCGATGCTCACCGCCGTCGACCTCGGGTTCGGGTTCGGGACCTGATCCCGCCCCGGCGGGCGTCAGTTCCCGGCGATGGGTGCGTGGGCGTCCGCCGGCGCGCACGTGGCGAGCAGCAGGGCGTCCTCGCTCGGCATGGGCCGACCGATGAGATAGCCCTGCACGAGCTGGCAGCCGAGCGCTCGCAGCACCTCGAGCTCCGCGCCGGTCTCCACGCCCTCGGCGAGGACGACGTAGTCGAGAGCCTTCGCGAGGTCGACCATCGCGCGCACGATGCACTGGTCCTGGGTGGAGGCGGCGATCTCGGCGACGAACTCGCGGTCGATCTTCACCATGTGCACCGGATAGCGGCGCAGGTAGGCGAGCGACGAGTAGCCGGTGCCGAAATCGTCGATCGCCACCCGGATGCCGGCGAGCTTCAGCTCGCGCAGTCGCGCCAGCGCCTTGTCCGGATCGTCGAGCAGCATCGTCTCGGTCATCTCCAGCACCAACCAGTGCGGCGGAACGTGGTGGCGGCGGAGTGCATCGCGCACCCGTCCGAGGAGATGCGGTGACTGCAGCTCACGACCCGAGATGTTGACGTGCACGACGAGCGGCTCCCGGCCGTTCGACATCCGCTCGCGGTTCCACGTCGCGACGTCGCGGCAGGCGAAGTCGAGCATCCGGTCGCCGAGCGCCTGGATCAACCCGGTCTCCTCGGCGACGGGCACGAAGCGGTCGGGGCGGACGTCGCCCAGGACCGGGTGCACCCACCGGGCGAGCGCCTCGAACCCGACGAGTTCGTCGTCGTCGGCGCGCTTCACCGGCTGGTAAGCGACGCTCAGTTCACGCCGCGCGATCGCGCTGCGCAGGCCCCGCTCGAGCAGCACACGCTCGGCTGCGTTCACACGCAGGCCTTCGTCGGCCACGTCGTAGCAGTTCCGCCCGCGATCCTTCGCCCGGTACATCGCCAGGTCGGCGTCGTGCAGCAGCGCGTCGGCCGAGGTGTGGTGCGGGCCCGCGTGGGCGACGCCGATCGACACCGACGCGTGCGTCTGCTCGCCCAGCAGGTCGAACGGCTCCATCAGCGCCTCGAGGATCCGCTCGGAGATGCCGCGGACGAGTTCGGTGTCGCCGGCGCTCTCGCAGAGGATCACGAACTCGTCACCGCCGAGGCGGGCGACGGTGTCGATGCTGCGCACACAGCGCATGAGCCGCTCGGCGGCGGTGGTCAGCAGCTGATCGCCCGCGCCGTGGCCGAAGGAGTCGTTGATGTGCTTGAACCGGTCGAGGTCGAGGAACAGCACCGACGGCCACGCGCCCGACCTGCGGGCGCCCACGAGGGCGAGCTCGATCCGTTCGGTCACGACGGCTCGGTTCACGAGACCGGTGAGCGGATCGTGCGACGCCTGCCAGGCGAGCCGCGCGCGGGCCGCCTCGCGATCGGCGTTGTCGGTGACGATCACGAGTCCGCCGACGCACACGTCGTGCTCGGTGAACGGGACGATGACCACGTCGGCGGCGACCGAGCGGTCGCTGCCGTCGGCCGACAGCAGGCGGACGTCGTTGCGCGCCCAGCGGCCGCCGAGCAGCACGTCATCGAGTTCGGCGATCGGCAGCATCGGACGAGAGACGCCGTCGCGGCCCACCATCACCAGGATCTCGTCGAGCGAGCGGCCGACGAGTGAGGCCGCCGGGCCGAACAGCCGCTCGGCCTCCGGGTTGATGTTCGCGACCGTGCCCGACCGTTCGATCACGACCAGCGCGGTGGTGACCGAGTCGAACACCAGCTGCAGTCGGTGCCGCTCGGCGGCGAGCACGTGCAAGGTCTGGGCCTGCAGCTGCTCGTACATCGTGGCGAACTCCGCCGCCGACACCTCGAACGTGCGCTCGGCGAGGGTCTGGGCGCGGTCGGCATCCGCGTAGGCGCGGTCGACCCGGCCGACGAAGTCGGCCCACTGTTCGCTCGACGGCGTGGTGCCGGCGATCCCGCACCGTTCGAGCTGGCGGACGAGCAGCGGATGCTGCGACTCCGGCACAGCGGGCCACGACCAGGGCTGCTCGGGCGCGGGGCTCGTGAGGTCGCTCGTCATGGGGCCGGTCAGCCTTCCTGGTTCTGCTGGTGCTGCTGGTGCTGCTGGTGCTGCTGGGGATCGGGTGCGTCGGTGTCGTGCGGGAGGTCGGGGCTGCTCACCGGGCGCTCGCGGACGGTCGTGATGCAGATCGTCTCGTCGACGACGTCGAGGCCGAGTTCGGTGGGAGCGAGGGCGCCGTACGCCCAGCACGCAACCACCGGGGTCGCGGGCGACATCGCGGCGATCACGGCGTCGAGTTCGTCCTCGGCGCGTTGGCCGAGCACACGGCGACGGCCGGCGGCGCTCACCACGAGGCAGAGCCCTGCGTCGTCGAGGTGCGCGGCCTT
>JBILUM010000173.1:0-5932 GCA_044370995.1 Ilumatobacteraceae bacterium
ACCGAGTTCGTGTTCAAGAACCCGAGATTCGTCGGCGACACCAGCACTGGCGGTGCGAAGGTCCCGAATCCGGAACTGTTCGGTTGGGACTTCGGTCTGGTCCTCGGCGACAAGTCGTCGCGGCCGATCTTCGGCCTCTTCCTGGTCGTCGTCGCGCTGGTCCTCGCGCTCGTGGTGAGCAACATCCGCCGGAGCGCGATCGGACGGCGCATCCTGGCGATCCGCTCGAACGAGCGGGCCGCCGCTGCGATCGGCATCAGCGTCGCCAAGGTGAAGCTGATGGCGTTCGCGATGTCCGCGTTCGTGGCGGGTGTCGCCGGGTGTCTCCTGGCGTATCGGTTCGGTGCGGTCAGCGATGCTTCCTACGGCATCGTCGCCTCGCTGACGGCGCTCGCCGTCGCCTACCTCGGCGGCATCACGAGCGTCAGCGGTGCCGTCACCGCGGGGATCACCGCTGCCTCCGGTGTCGCGTTCTTCGGCATGAGCGAGCTGATCGGTGGCCTGGGGACCTGGGAGGCGTTCATCGGTGGCGTCCTGCTGATCGTCACCGCGATCCAGAACCCCGAGGGGATCGCCGGCGGCATCCGAACCAAGGTGGCGGCACAGCGCCGGCTCCGTGCGGAGGCCGCTGCGAGCGGCAGCACCGGGACGGCGGGGCCGTCGTCGACATCGGTGTCGACGCGGCAGCCGACCGAGTCGCCCGCCTGACGAGCACACCCGATCGAGCACACACTCGATCGAGCAAACACCTGATCAGAGCAGGCCGACCTCGAAGCTCTCGATGCGGTACTGGTCGAAGCCGCCCTCCTCGCCGAACTGGCCGAGCCGCAGACCGGCGAAGGGCAGGTCGAGCCCGGCCGGGATGGTGGTGCGTGCGATCTCGGCGCCGTCGAGCTTCATCACGATCTCATCCCCACCGGGCATCGCAACGATCTCGGCGCGAACGGTGTAGGTGCGGTACGACCCCATCACCCCGGCGAACACATGGCTCGTCGCGTCGTAGCAACCGTCGACCACGAACGAGATGCGACCGGCCTGCATGTTGTTCCACGGGTCGACCTCGGCCCAGTCCATCGTCGAGCCGCCGGCGCACCCGCCGCTCGTGTTCGGCGGATCGTCGAAGAACATGATCGCCGGGTGGGCGTCCTCGCCGTTGGACGCCACCGTCACGACGGCCTCGATGTACCGATCGCCGCTGAGCGGACCGACGGGGGCCCGCACGAGGACGTCCTCCCACTCCGTCATCGCCGGATCGCGGAAGATCGCGCCATTGGCCACCACGCCCGGACGGGGCGTGAGGTGGGGGCCGTAGCTCGGCAGCAGCATGCCGTTGTCGAGCGCGGTGCCCGGCACGTCGAACGAGGTGCTGAACAGCACGTTGCTCGGCGCGGCCTCCACCGGCGGCGCCGGCGGCGGCGTCACGGGAACGGTCGCCGGCGTGGTCTCGACGACCGTCGCCGTGACGGTGGAGGGAGGGGCCGCGGTGGTCTCGATCGCCGCTGCGGCGGTGACGGTGGTGTCGGTCGCGGCCTCGGTGGTCGATGACACCTCCGACGTGTCGACGGCGGTGGTCGCCGGGGCGACCGAGGACTCGTCGTCGTCACCGGAGACGGCGATCAGGACCGCTACGACGGCACTCACGATGACGACGGAGGCGGCCCCGGCGACCGCTCGCGTCCGAGGGGGGATGCTCCGCACTGGCATCGGCCCACGGTACCCGTGATCGCGTCAAGGCGCCTGTCGGGCGGCCCGGGCGGTGACCCACCATGCGCCCACTGCGCCGCCGGCCGACGACAGGGCGAGATCGAACAACGTGTCGCCGTAGGTGAGCGAGAGGTTGCCCACGCCCGCCTTCATCACCCCGTACTCGGCGATCTCCCATCCGATGATCGCCAGCGCCCCGACCCCGGTGCCCGCGAGCCAGATCAGCCACCGCGGTGCGGACCGCTCGGGCCCGCCGCGGGTGGCGGCGAACCCGATCGACGTGGTGATGCCACCCATCAGGAAGCACCAGTTCACGAAGTGGAGGACGTCGTCGGTGATGTCGACGGAGTCGTAGAGCCCCACCGCATTGCCGAACGTGTCGAGTAGGAACGGGATGGTGAGCCCGGCGTCGAGCGCCCACGGGTAGGTGCGTCCGGGGTCGGAGCGGCGTCGGATCGCGTGGTGGATCGGCACGATGAGCGCGGGTGCCAGGAACAACGGCAGCCGGAACGCCATGCCCTTACCCTCGAACCCGCCGACGTCGGGGAAGATCGCCCCGCACAGCAAGAGGCCGGCGAGCGCCACCTTCAAGGCGAGGACCCATCGGGGCATGCGCGCCGGCGAGCCGGCGGCGGTTCGGAACTGGCGGTAGTCGGGCACGCGCCAACGCTAGGGGCCACCGCGCCCGAGGCCGGGTGATCCGACCCCCACCGCAACCGGCCGCCACCTGCCCGGCACCCGCGCGTCGGCCGGACCGGGGCACCGGCCACCGCCGCACGTAGGGTGACGCACGTGATCCCGTCGTGAGCCGACCGCACCCGTCCCGGCCGGCAGTATGACCCTCGGGACGTCCGTCCACGCCACCGGCTCGGGCAGCCCTGCGGACGCACGGACCACGGGCCCGCGCGAGTTCATCGCCCTCGTGACCGCCTCGATGGCCATGGGCGCCATGGCGATCGACATCATGCTCCCGGCGTTCCCGGACATGCGTGCTGAATTCGGCATGACCGCCGACTCGCCACGCATCGGGTGGATCGTGACCGCGTTCTTCCTCGGCCTCGCCGCGGGCCCCTGGTTGTACGGACCGGCGTCCGACCGGTTCGGTCGGCGACCGCTCCTGCTCGGTGGTCTCGGCCTCTACGTCGCTGCCGGCATCGCGTGTGCGTTCGCGTCGTCGTTCGGATGGGTGATCGCCGCCCGGTTCGTGTGGGGGCTCGGCGCGGCAGCACCTCGGTCGCTCAGCCTCGCGATGATCCGCGACCGGTACGAGGGCGAGGGCATGGCCCGACTGATGTCGATGATCATGGCCGTGTTCCTGTTGGTGCCGATCCTGGCCCCCGGCTTCGGGGCGGCGTTGAACGCGGTCGCACCGTGGCGCGTGGTGTTCTGGGTGCCGACGATCGCCGCGGTCGGCCTGATCGTGTGGGGCTGGCGGCGCCTCCCGGAGACGCTCGCCGCCGACCGTCGCCGGCCCTTCACCTTCGCCGCGCTCGGCGGTGCCGTCCGGGTCATCGCCTCCAACCGCCAGACCGTCTGCTTCACCGTCGCGATCACGTTCCTGTTCGGTGTGATGACCACCTACCTCGCCGGCTCGGAACTCATCGTCGAGGACGTGTACGACCGAGGTTCGTGGTTCCCGGTGTTCTTCGGTGCCATCGCCGTGCTGCTCGCGCTCAGCTCGCTCAACAATGCCCGGCTCGTGCGCCGGCTCGGCATCACCGCGCTCGTGCGCCGCATGGCCGTCATCGGGGTGGCTCTCGCCGCGGTGCTCGTCGCGGTGTCCGTCGGCGCTGCGGGCCATCCGAGCTTCTGGCTCTTCTCGATGTCGCTCGCCGTCGTGGTGCCGGTGGCGCAGGGCCTCGTGCCGAACTGCAACACGGCGGCGATGATGCCGGTGCCGCACGTGGCGGGCACGGCCTCGGCCGTGATCGGCACGATCACCACCGCGGGCGGCGCACTCCTCGGCGGTGTGATCACCGGCGCGTTCGACGGCACCACCCGGCCGATCTCGATCGGCATCTTCGTGTTCATCTCGATCGCCGCGGTGGCGATCCTGCTCGGCACCCACGGCCTCACCGGTGCCGACACCCGGCCCGGCATGGGCGCGACCAGTTCCGCTGACCGATCCTCGAGGGCCTGACCCGCGAGGTCAGTCCTCGGCCCGGCGCACCGGCCTTGCCCGGTGGGGATCGACCTCGGCGACGCCGTGGAGCAGTGCTGCCAGCGTCTCCACACCGTCCACCAAACGCGGGCCGGGCCGCACCATCAGACCGCTGGCGTCGATCGCCCACACGTCGCACCGGGCGGGTAACCGGTCGAGGATCTCGACAGCGTGGCGGCCCGCACCCTCAACATCGAACCCGCACGACGACACCACCACGACGTCGGGATCGACCTCGGCGATCGCCTCCCATGTCGTCGGCACCGATCGCTCGCCGGAGCGGGCGAGCACGGCGTTGCCACCCGCGGCCTCCACGAGCTCGGGCACCCAATGTCCCGCGACGAACGGCGGGTCGGGCCATTCGAGGACGAAGACCCGCGGTCGACGTCGACCGCTCACCTGTGCGGCCACCGTGGCCAGCCGCTCGCGGAGCGAGCCGACCAACTCGCCGGCACGGTCGCCTGTCCCGGTCGCGGCGCCGACCGCCTCGATCGACGCGAGCACTTCCTCGAGCCGATGCGGGTCGAGGCTCACCACCGTGGCCTCGCATCCCAGCCGCTCGAGCGCGTCGTCGACGGTCCCGCTGGGCAGGGCGCACACCCGGCACAGATCCTGCGTGAGGACCACCTCCGGAGCGAGCGAACGGAAGCGGTCGACGTCGAGGGTGTAGAGGTCGACTCCGGCGTCCACCTGCTCGCGCACCAGCGCATCGATGCCCCCCGGGGTGAGCCCGTGCGTGTCGAGACCACCGACCACCACCGAACGACCGACACGCGGATCGGGCGGGAAGTCGCACTCGAACGTCACGCCCACCACGTCGTCTGCGAGCCCGAGGGCGAAGGCGATCTCGGTGGCGGATGGAAGCAGGGACACGATGCGCACAGCAACCGACGGTACCCGAACGCGTTCGGTGGGTGCCCGGCACCGGGTCCGCCCCCACGCTGGGGTCGTGGGGCATCGGCCCTGGTGTCTTGACGGGAACGAGCAGAAGTCGTGACGAATGGCCTCGAGGGCGGACCGTCGTTGCTGATGAGAACACTCGTCCACGCACGCGCCGCCGACCGGCTCCGCCGGTCGCGTCTCGCCGCGCTGCCCCTCGCGGTCGCGATGTTCGCTGCCTCCTTGGTGGTTTCGGTGGCCGGTGTCCTCGTCGATCCGGGCACCGCCCCGGTCGCGGCGCTCGGCACGCCAGACATCGTCGTGACGAAGACGGCCGACGGGCGCACCCTCATCGGTGGCACGACCAACGTGACCCTGCGGGCCTGCAACCCCGTCGGCCAACCGAACGGGTACAACCTGTCGTTCCGCGACATCGTGCCGAGCGGCCTCGCGCTCACGTCGGCCACGCCGCCGCCCACGCGCACCGTCGCCAACCAGCCCGCCGTCGGTCAGACGACGCTCATCTGGGAGAACGTCTCCGACCTGCTGACGGGTGCGTGCAACTCGATCACGTACGGGATCGACACCAACCCCGACAACGACCTGACCACCAACAACGTCGGTTCCACCTTCGGAACGGCCGGCGGCGCGTACGTGAACACCAACGCGTTCCTCATCCCCGACTTCGACGCCAACGGCACCCCCACGACCGACATCAGCGGCAGCGACACCGACGGTCCGACCAGCACGACGATCGCTGCGTTCGTCGCCGAGAAGGAAGCCGGCAACGCCGGCGAGGGCGAACTGCTGCGCGGCGTCCACGGCGGGCACCCGCGTACCTACACCCTCCGCGTCCGCAACAACCCGGACACCGCCACCAACGGATTCACGATCGAGGATCTGTTGCCACCCTCGCTCGAGTTCCTCGGCTGCGCCTCCTACGGCGCGACGGGCTACTCGGCAGGCACCGACAACACCGTCGACGCACCGACCAACGAGACGGCCGGCCTCCAGACCGACGAGTACCCCGCGTCGGGTCGCATGTCCCTTGGCGCCGCTGCTGCGACGTGCATCCAGCCCACGACCGTCGAGACCCTCCCCGACGGCACGACGCGGGTGAGGTGGAACTCGGCGTCGCTCGGCGCGTCGGCGAACCTCGCCGCCAACGGCATGCTCACCATCACCTAC
>JBILUM010000232.1:0-5116 GCA_044370995.1 Ilumatobacteraceae bacterium
TCGTTCCAGGACGGCACCAACCTCCGTGCCTGGTTGTTCCGCATCCTCACCAACACCTTCATCAACACCTATCGGGCCAAGCAGCGTCGGCCGGTCGAGACCGACCTCGACGACGTCGAGGACCTGTACATGTACAAGCGCATCGGTGCGCTCCAGTCGGCGTCGCGCAGCGCCGAGGACCAGATGTTCGACCTGTTCACCGACGACGAGGTGAAGCGTTCGCTCGAGGAGCTCCCCGAGTCGTTCCGCCTGCCCGTTCTCCTCGCCGACGTGGAGGGATTCGCGTACAAGGAGATCGCCGAGATGCTCGACATCCCGATCGGCACCGTGATGTCGCGGCTGCACCGGGGAAGAAAGGCGATGCAGAAGCGGTTGATGGACTACGCGCAGGCACGAGGCCTCGTTCCCACCCCTGCTTCCCCCGCTTCGCCGGAGGGTTCGACGGAGACCGCCACCCATGGCTGATTGCAACGAGACACTGCGAGAACTCGACGCCTTCCTCGACAGCGAGCTGTCCGAGGAGACCCGCGTCGCGATCCGTTTCCACCTCGAGGAGTGCCCCGACTGCTTCCAGGCCTTCGACTTCCACGCCGAGTTGAAGCTCGTGGTGTCGCAGAAGTGCAAGAACGACGAGATGCCGCCCGGCCTGCTCGCCAAGCTGCAGCAGTGCTTCGGCGATCCCGACGAGCCGACGCTGGGCGACGACCCCTTCGCCGCCACCGACGAGCTCGACGCCGGCCCCGACGGCGCCTGATCACGGTCGGAACGGGTCACGCCCGTGGATTGGCCCCAACGGGGGCGCCACTGGCTACGCTGGCCGGATGTTCGCGGTTATCTGGCACTTCTGGATCGGCCTGATCCTCACGATCGCCTCCGTCGTCGGTGTCGTCGTCGTGGTCGGCGGCTACCTGAAGATGGTGACCGCGCAGCGCTACCCGGGCAAGCGTGCCCGTCGCGACGACTGACCCGACCGATCCGCGCGAGCCGACCGACCCGACCAGCCCGTCCCGCCCGAGCTGCCAGCACGGCCCTGGGACGATGACCACCGATCCGGCGTCCACCGCCTGGGTCGTCCCCGCCGCACGCGAGCTGCTGCCGCGCTGCACCTTCCCGGCTCCCGGGAGCCCCGTCACCTGCGCCGTCTCCGGTGGCGCCGACTCGATCGCCCTGCTGGTGCTCGCCGTGGCCGCCGGCTGCCACGCCACGGCGGTCCACGTCGACCACGGTCTGCGGCCCGGCTCCGCCGAGGAGTACCGCCAGGTCGCCGACGTCGCCGCTCGCCTCGGTGTCGCCTCGCGCAGCGTCGCCGTTCACGTCGGCGAGGGCCCGAACCTCGAGGCCCGGGCACGCGCGGCACGCGTCGGCGCCCTGCCGCCCGACGTACTCACCGGACACACCGCCGACGACCAGGCCGAGACCGTCCTGATCAACCTGCTCCGTGGCGCCGCCCTCGACGGCCTCGCCGCGATGCGACCGGGTCCGCGCCATCCGATCCTCGGGTTGCGCCGGGACGAGACGCGGTCGCTGTGCCGTCGCCTGGAGATCGACGTCGTCGACGACCCGTCGAACGACGACCGCCGCTTCCTCCGCAACCGGGTGCGCCACGACCTGCTGCCCACGCTGTCCGACGCGGCAGGCCGCGATCTCGTCCCCGTGCTCACCCGCCAGGCCGACCTGTTGCGCGACGAGGCCGACCTGCTCGACGAACTGGCGGCCGTGCTCGACCCCACCGACGCCCGGGCGATCGCCGCGGCACCCGTGGCGCTCGCGCGCCGCGCGGTCCGCCGGTGGTTGAGCGGCGATGGTCATCCCCCCGACGCGGCGACCGTGCAGCGGGTGCTCGACGTCGCCGCCGGACGTGCGCTGGCATGCGACATCGGCGCCGGCCGCCGCGTCACCCGCTCGCACCAGCGCCTCACCATCGAGCCCCGCGAACCCTGAAGGCGGCTGAATGGTTTGCTCCGGCTGTCGTCTATCCTCGACGTTCGATGTCGTGCGTACGAGTGAGTTCCTGATGCCCCCTCGCTTGCGCGGGAAGTGGGCCCTCGGGATCACGCCTCGCAACTTCACCTGGATCATGAAGGACAAGCTCGCCATCTGCGAGCGTCCCGGCGGCTATGGCGACAGCCACCGCCGTGTGCGCCGCCAAGAGGAGATCATCTGGCTGCGCGAGAACGGCTTCGGCTGCCTCGTCAGCATCATCCCGGCGCCGCACAACCTGCACAACTACGACGAGCTCTCGCTGCCTTACCGGCACCGTCCGTTCACCGGTCTCGACGACCTCGGCCTGTGGTTGAAGACCTTCTACACCGAGCTCCATGCGCTGCTCGAGAACAACGTGAAGGTCATCGTCCACAACGAGAACGTCGACGATCGCCTCGTCGGCATCATGGGCGGTTACATCCGCTGGAGCGGTCTGGTGGAAGACCCGTCGCAGGCCATCACGGTCATCGAGCGGATCGCCGGTCGCCAGCTCGACCCGTTCGGTCGCGAAGTCATCCTGATGGTGCACGAACTGCGCTGATGCCGGCCGATGCCAGCTGATGCCAGCTGATGCCAGCTGATGCCAGCATCGGCCGCAGGTCAGCCGGCGCCGACGACGTCGACGATCACGTCGGCCGGGTTGATGCTGCGCAGGCACACCTGCCCGCCGCTCAGCCTCACCGGCACCACGGCCGTCGTCACCCGGTTGGGCACCGCAGCGATCACGCTGCCCGAGATCGGCCCCTCGTTGCACGGGTAGGCGAACACGCTCGTGCCGCCACCGCCGGTCACCAGCGTGATCGCGAGCAGCGCGGTCGAGGCCCCGGCGGGTACGCCGCCGAGCCCCGCCACCTGCACGGGCGTGCCGGCCTGGCCGACACCACCGGACGACCGGGAGTCGAAGATGCGCAGCGGGTCGACGGTCGACACCTTGGTCGCCCCCGCCCACACGCCGGTGACGTCGATGATCACATCGGTCGCCACGGTGCTCGTGAGGCACCACCCCGACGGGTTCACCCGCATCGTCATCGCGAACGACGACACCGGGTCGGCGCTGATCGCCGTGCTCCACAGGCCCTGTCCGCAGAAGCCCAACGAGAACGTGCCGGCGGCGTCGGGGTTGACGAACGTGACGGCCACCGAGAGTGCCTGTGCATCGGCGGGCACGCCGAGCACCGAGTTGGCGATCTGGACCTGGTTGCCCGGCGCGAGCCGGCCGGTGGTGCGCGTGTCGAGCACGCGGGTGGCCGTGACCGCCTGCAGCCCGACCCCGTTCGCCGACTGCGCTGCGAGCACCTCGACCTTCACCTTCGCGGCGGCGCTCGACGTCACGCAGATCTGGCCCTTGACGACGCGCACCATCGAGGTGCCGACCGCCCCACCGCCCTGGCGGAAGCTCAGCTGCGACGCCACCGGTGCCCCGGTCTCGCACGCGTAGGTGACGAGGTAGCCCGACGACGACGCCCCGCTCACGGTCAGCCGGACCAGCACCCCGGCCGTTCCCGACGGCACGCCGGCGAGGCCGCTCACCTTCACGGTCTGACGCGAGAACGGCGCCATCGACCCACCGTTCCACGCCGAGTCGTACGCGGTCTTCGGGGAGAAGAACTGCCAGGCGGAGCCGGGGGCCGGCGCCGTGGGCGACGTGTTCGTCGGCACGACGGGCGCAGGCGCGGTGGTGCCGGGCGCCGGTGCCGTCGGCGCCGGGGTCGGGCCCGCGGGGGCGACGGTGCTCGGCGTGGGCGGCAGCGTCCCGCTGGGCTGGGGCGGCGGCGTGGTGTTGCGGCACCCGTCGACCGCACGGACGATCGGCGTGGGGTTCACCGCGGCACCGCCGCGAGGATGGATCTCGAAGTGCAGGTGTGCGCCCGACGCGTTGCCGGTGCGGCCGACGTAGCCGATGATCTGACCGGCGACGACCTTCGACCCCACCTTCAGATCGGGTGCGAACGCCGAGAGGTGTGCGTAGAAGTAGTAGCTGCCGTCGTTGCCGGTGAGCCACCAGGCGTTGCCCGACAGCGATCCGGCACGGTCGAGCGTCTGCTTCGACAGGGTGCCGTCCTGCACGGCGTACACGTACTGACCGGCCTTGGCCATGATGTCGACGCCCTCGTGCAGGCGTCCACCGCCGCGAGGCGCCAGCCACGAGTCGATGAACCAGCACGGACCCTGCGTGGGGAACGCGGCGAGGTTCACGGCCAGCTGGCCGGCCGGCGGCGCGGTCGTCCCGGTCACCGTCGTCACGGTCGCACCGGCAGGGAGGCACAGCTGCATGCCGGGGAACAGCGGCGACGACGCCGTCGCCCCGTTCGCCGAGTACAGCGAGCTCTGCGACACGCCCGTCTTCTTGGAGATCGCGAACCACGAGTCGCCGGACACGACGGTGTACATCGTCGTGCAGTTCGACGGTGCCGCCGCGGGTGCTGGTACCGCGGCCGGGACGGCCGCCGGGCAGGCGGGCAGCAGCAGCGACATCGACGACAGCGCGACGATCCGGCCGCGTCCGATCCGTCCGTTCCGACCGTTCCGACCGTTCCGACCGTTCCGACCGTTCCGACCGTTCCGACCGATCCGACGGGTCAGGCGCCTGCGAAACGACGTGCGCCGGGAGTCGTCGGAACGCACGGTGGTACCCGCCCCCGAAGGGGACGGCTCGGCGCCCGTCCGCTCGTTCATGCACCTCTGGTATCGGCCCGCCGCGCCACCCGCTTGAGGAACCCGTGACAGACTCGACCCATGTCGTCGGTCGTCGTCATGGGCAGCGCCCAACAACTCGTCCAACCCGATCGTGTCGTCGTCGGCCTCGGTCTCACCGTCGTCGCCGCCGACGCAGCGACGGCGCTCGACCAGGTCAGCGAGCGTTCCGTCACCCTCGGCGACCGCCTCGCCGAGCTCGGCTTCACGTCCGCCGACTGGGTGACCGACGGCGTCACCGTCGCCGAGGAGTGGGAGTACCGCCGCGACCAGAACACCCTGGTCGGCCATCGCGCCTCCACCGCGATCACGGTCACCATCGACGAACTCGACCGGCTCCCCCGACTGCTGCGGCTCGCCGTCGGCGACGCCGGGGCGCAGGTGCGCAACCTGTCGTGGCAGGTCGACACCGCCCACCCCGTTCGCCACGAACTGCTCG
>JBILUM010000521.1:0-2957 GCA_044370995.1 Ilumatobacteraceae bacterium
GTAGGTGAGATCGGCGAACCCGTCGTCGGTGTGGCGCAGCCGCTCCGACAGCAGGTCGACGAGCCGCGGTCGAACCGGCGCAGGAACGAGGTTGTGACGACCCGATCGGATACGGCATCCGACACGGCAGCGAACAGCGGTGCGCTGCGCAGCACCGCCGCGACGTCGACGTCGCTGCTCACGCGTCGGGCGCTCTCGTCGTCATGGCCGGTGAACGTACCGCACGACGGATCATCTCGCGAACGGCGAGCGTTCGTTTCGTTGCATCGGTGAGCCGTGGCGTCCACCGCACTGCGGTGAGCCGGTCAGACGACGTTCTTGGTGCCGAGCGCCTCGACGACCGAGGCCGGCAGCGAGCCGAGGTCGCCGGCGCGCAGCACGAGCACCACCACGTCGGTGACGGCTCGCACGGTGGCGTCACGCGGCTTGCCGGTGAGCGGTGACCGTTCGCCGACCACGGAGCCGGGGCCGAGACGCACCAGCCCGCCACGGGTGTCGACGGCGAGCGTGCCGCCCAACAAGAACAGCATCTCGTCGCCCGTGGTGCCCTCGACGAACACCGTGGTGCCCGCGCCCATCTCGAGCGTGGAGGTGACGGCGGACAGCGCCGACCGATCGTCGCCCGACAGACCGGGGAACACCGCGGCCAGCAGTTGCTCGACGCTCTGGCCGGGCACGGGCAGCACAGCGGGATCGTTCTCGGTGTCGATCGCGATGCGGGCCGCGCAGGCGACCTCGACGTCGCGAACGAGTGCATCGAGCGCCTCGTCGTAGTCGGGACGGCTGCCGCGGGCGATGCCACGGATGGCCGGACGGAGCAGGCGCGATCGCTGCACGCGGCCCTCGTCGACCCAGGTGCCCTCCTCGAGGGTCCAGCGCCCGTCGTTGCCGACCTCGAACTCCAGCAGGCTCTGCGCGCCGTTCTCGACGACGATCTCCACACGCTTCGGTCGCTTGCCCTCGTGGTGCAGTGCGGTGGCGTCGAGGGCGCGCATGACCCGCACCAGCGCGGCGTCGACCGACGCCGTTCGTTCGTTGGGCCCGGACCAGGCCGACGCGGCCCCGGCGATCTCGTCTCGGACGTCGGGTGCACCGCTGTCGCTCATGGCCGCGATCGTAGTCCCATGTTTGCTCACGCCTTGGACGAACCGTCCTGAGCAGGTACGGAGGCGTCAGGCGGCGACGAGTCGGCGGGCGCCGGCGCCCATCAGGTCGAGGAAGTTGTCGCAGTAGAAGGCCTGGCGCACCGAGTCGGGCGCGTCGCCGAGGCTGCGTTCGAAGCGCTCGATCGGGCGGCGCCCACCCTCGACGTGCGGGTAGTCGCTGTTGAACAGCACGGTCTCGGGACCGGCCTGCTCGACGATCCAACCCACGTCCTCGGTGGGATACGGCGTGAACTTCATCGAACGGCGCACGTAGTCGCTGGGGCGCAGCTCGAGGTCGCGCACCCGCTCCTCGTGCTTCACGAACGCCTCGAACGCGCTCTCCATCTGGCGCATCCAGCTGGGCACCCAGATCGCGCCCTGTTCGATCACGCCGATCCGCAGGCGCGGGAAGCGGTCGAACACGCCGTCGAACAGCATCGTCGCGATCGTCTGCATCGGCGGGAACGGGATCGCCATGTAGTCGACCGAGCGGAAGTTCTCCTCGCCACCGTGGAAGTCGGGCGGGATCGGCAGCCCGTTGCGGAAGTAGGCCGGGTCGATCAGGTCGCCGGTGCCACCCACGTGGAACACCACGGGCAGGTCGGCGTCCTGGGCGATCGCCCACACGCGGTCGAGCGAGCGGTGCGAGGGCGAGTGGCCGGGCGGGCAGCTGCTGGCGATCAGCAGCGCGCTCGCACCGAGCTCGACGTTCTCCTCGGCCATCGCTGCGGCGCGGTCGAAGTCGACGAGGGGCACGTAGCACGTGGGCAGGAGACGGCGGTCGGCCGAACAGAACTCGACCATGCCACGGTTGTGGGCGCGGGCCGCGCCGTAGGCGAGTTCGAGGTCGCCGCTGTGTTCCCAGTCGCGAAGGCGCCGGTTGTGGAACGTGTTGAACATCAGCTGGCTCTCGAAGCCGAGCAGGTCGACCGCGCGGCCGCGATCCTCCGGCAGGAACGAGCCGGTCGCCGCGTAGTTCTTTCGGAGCATGATCTCGTCGGCCTCGGCCGAGCGGTAGTCGTCGGAGCGGTGCTGCTGCACCATCCGCTGGAATGCGGCGTCGAGGTCGGCGAGCTGTTCGTCGACCGAGCCGGTCTGCTTCAGCTCGTTGCCGCCGCTCAGGTCGAGCGGTTGGATGCGGTCGCGCAACGACGGGTCGGCGTGGTCGCGGAGCCAGGTGGGCGGCTCCATGATGTGGGCGTCGGCGTCGTGCATCACACGACCCAGTTGGTTGTACGTCATGTCACGTTCCCCCTCGTGCGCGTCAGGCGATCGTAGGCCGCCGCCGGGCGCGTCCCGGCGCCGGCGTCCTACGCTCTGGCCCGTGGCGATCGATCCCGAGGAGTACGACTTCGACGACTACGACCCGCTCGACGAGCGCTCGGTCGACCCCATCCGGCGCAGCCGGGCGGTGAGGTGGACCGCGATCCTGATCGTCGCGTCGTTCGCCCTCGCCGGACTCTCGTCGCTGGCGCACTGGTGGTGACGCGCCCTCAAGCGACGCCGAGCTTCTCCGCCATGTGCGCGATGACGGCCAGGTGCTCGTGCTGGGGGCTGAACAGCACGATCTCGGCGTCGGCCTCCACGCGGACGCTGTGGCCGGCGGGCCAGTGGAAGACGTCGCCGCCGACGCATCGGTCGGCGGTGCCGTCGGCGTAGCTGACGACGACGTCACCCGAGATGACGTAACCCCAGTGGGGTGCCTGGCACCGGTCGCCTTCGAGGCCCTGCAGCAACGGGGCGATGTCGGTGCCGGCGCCGAGGCTGAAGTACTCGGCGCCGATGGCGCCGCTCGCGGTGCCGAAGTCCGAG
>JBILUM010000537.1:0-2899 GCA_044370995.1 Ilumatobacteraceae bacterium
GCGGTCGCGCCCGGCACCTCGAGCTTCACGGGGATCTGTTCCTTGGGGATGCGCATGATGTGGTGTCTTCCTGTTGGTGGTGGGTGTTGGTGGTGGGTGTTGAAGGTGGTGGATGCTGAAGGCGGTGGATGTTGAAGGTGTGACGTTCAGGTGGCGCGGCCGCTGAAGGCGACGAGGCGCTCGAGCGGCGTGGCGTCGGCGGGGGCCGGAAGGGCCGGCTTGAAGGCCCCTGCGGCGCGCATCTCAGGCGTGATCGCGACGAGCGCGAACGCCTCGACCGCCTCGACCAGTTCCGCCGCCGGTGCCCACGTCTGGCCGGTGGCCTGCGCCAGGTCCCAGCCGTGGAGGAGGCCGTCGACCGCGACGAAACGGGCGAAGGTCTCCCCGGGCACCTCGCCGAACGGGCTGGGGATCGTGCGCTCGAGCGCGCCCGGCGACTGCACGGCGGCGAGGAGGTCGTCCATCGTGGCGCTGAACTCCTTCGCCGGCACCCAGCCGTAGACGAACGGCGCCACGACGGTGGTCGGCGTCTCGCCGCGGAACATCGGCGCGAAGGTGCCGCCGACGACGATCATGTGGTCGATCACGCCGTGCACGTCGAAGTCCTCGCACGGGGTGGGCGACTCGAGCTGACCGTGCCAGATGGTGCCGACCAGCCCCTGGAGGGCCGGGATGATCTGCGAGAGCTGCTCGGTGGGGTTCATGGGATATCCCTTCGTCTGTGGTGATGGGACGCCGTTCGGCCTCCTGTCGGGATGGCGTGACAATGCGTGTGACAATGCGACACCGAGCGATCGCTGATCGCCGGATGACGAACGGGTCGATCGATCCGGTCGACCCAGATCGGGGCCGAAGGGAGAGGGTGGTGAGCGACTCGGATCGCCTCGAATCGGCACGGGACGCAGCAGCGCTGGGCGAGTGGTCGCAGGTGCTCGAACTCATCCCGTTGGGCTCGTCGGAGGCCGCGTCGGCCGAGGGTCTCGAGCTGCGGGCCCAGGCGAGCTACGGCGCCGGCGACTTCGACGGCGCCGTGGCGTCATGGGAGGCGCTGCATGCGTTGCGGGTCACCGAGCACGATCCGGTCGACGCCGCCCGGGCCGCGGCGATGCTGGCGATGTTCCTGTTGATCGACACCGGGCTCATGGCCGCGGTGCGGGCCTGGACGCGCCGTGCGGAACGGCTGCTGACGGGGATGCCCGAGTCGCCACCGCACGCCCTCATCGAGACGGTGCGGACCTACGAACGGTTCATGTGTGGTGATGTCGAGGCGTCCCGATCGCACGCGTCCCGGGCGGTCGAGCTCGGCGAACGCTTCGGCGTCGTCCCGGCGATCGTGATCGGGCGAGTCGCGCTGGCCCGCATCACCGTGCTCGACGGCGACCTGGAGCACGGGCTGGCGCAGCTCGACGACATCGCGATGCTGTTGATGTCCGGCGACGTCGATCCCCTCACGACCGGGATGATGTACTGCGAGCTGATCTGTGCGGCGCAGGGCCTGGCGCTGCACGACCGGGCGGTCGAGTGGACCGACGTGATGGAGCACTGGGGCCACGACGCCGCGTTCGGCGGGATCGGTGGTCGGTGCCGTGTGCACCGCGCCGAACTGCTCAAGGTGTCGGGCCCTTGCGATCGGGCGGAGGAGGAGGCGCTCCTCGCGTGCGAGGAGCTGCGCCCGTGGATGCGCCGCGAGTTCGGATGGCCGCTGGTGGAGCTGGGCAACATCCGCCTTCGCAAGGGCGATCTCGCCGGTGCCGAAGAAGCGTTCGTCGCTGCACACGCGAATGCGTGGTCGGCACAGCCGGGGCTCGCACTGCTCCGCCTCGCGCAGGGCGACACGGACACCGCCGCATCGATGATCGCCGAGGCGATCACCCATCCGACCGATGTGCCGTGGAAGGAACGGCCCCCGTTCGGGGAGCTCCGCCTGGCACCCCTGTACGAGGCGCAGGCGGAGATCGCGGCTGGCGCCGGTGATGGAGCAACGGCCCGGTCAGCGGCCGACGCGCTCGCACGGATCGCCGACCGGTTCGCCAGCCCGTCGCTGCGCGCCGGTGCGCTGCTGGCCGACGCGCGAGCTCACCTGGTCGACGACGAACCGGCTCAGGCTCGGGTCGCGGCGACCGAGGCGGCACGGCTCTGGGTGGACGCCGGCGCGCCGTTCGACGCCGCGGTCGCGAGGACGTTGATCGGCGACGCACGCCGGTGCGAGGGAGACCTCGAGGGCGCTCGACTGGAGTGGCGAGCAGCGCGCGCCGCCTTCGAGGCCTTCGGGGCCGTCGGATGGATGGACCGCTGCGATGCCCTGCTCACGGACGAGCAGGCGCCGTCGCAGCCTGCCGTTGCCGCGTTCGCCGCGGCTGCCCCGACGACCGAGGCGTCCCGGCCGGCCGCCGAGTTCCGCCGCGACGGTGACACGAGGTTCGTGCGTCTCGTGGGACGCGGGACCACCGTGCGCGACCTGAAGGGGTTCCGCTACATCGCCAGGCTCCTGGCCGAGCCGGGCCGGGAGTTCCACGTACTCGACCTCGTCGCAGTGGACGGTGGCTCCATCCCGGTCGGTGCCGGTGCCGTCGTGGAGGTCACCGACGATGGCCGACTGGCTACCGCCGGTCTGCCCATGCTCGACCCGAGTGCTCGCGAGGCCTACCGACGCCGGCTCGCCGAGGTGGACGAGGACATCGAGGAGGCCACGGCGATGAACGACCCCGCTCGACGCGAGCTGGCCGAGCGCGATCGCGAGTACCTGATGGACGAGCTGCGCCGGGATCTCGGTTTCGGTGGACGCCAGCGGACGACCGGTTCCCACGCCGAGCGGGCACGGACGGCCGTGACCCGATCGTTGCGGTACGCGCTGGCTCGCCTGGCCGAGCACGATCCGAGCGCCGCCGCCCACCTCGAG
>JBILUM010000292.1:0-4510 GCA_044370995.1 Ilumatobacteraceae bacterium
GTCGACGGCACCGCCGTCGCCGAACTGGCCACGTCGCTCGGCGTGCCGTGGTCGGTCACCGACCTCGACGACAGCATCACCTTCGACCGCGACGGTCGACCGATCGACCCGGTGATCGCCGCCGCGATCGGCTCGGTCGCGATGGACGTGCTCGAGGGCGCGGTCGGTCGCGCCGAGGAACTCGACGACGACGTCGACCTCGCCACGATGGTCGACGAGGTGCTCGACGAACGGGTGGACGAGGGCGACCTCGATGCCGACACCCGAGCACTGGTGTTGCTCGAGATCCGCCGGATCGTCGAGCACGAGTTCGGCGCCGACCTCGACGAGCTGAGCACCTGGTGGGGCGACGAGGGCGACGAGCTCGCCGGCGGCGAGGCGATCATCGCGTCGGGCTACGCCCCGCTCGCCGAGGCACTGGCCAACGGCCTCGACATCCGACTCGGTTCGGTCGTCGCCGCCGTGACCGACGACGGGGTCAGAGCGATCGTCACGACCGACGCCGGTGACGTGGTGGAGGGCGGCGCCGTCGTGATCACGCTGCCGCTCGGCGTGCTGCAGGCCGGCTCGGTCGCGTTCACGCCACCGCTGCCCGAGTCGCACGCCATCGCCATCTCCCGACTCGGCATGGGCGTGCTGGAGAAGGTGGCCGTCGTGGCCGACGAACGGACGTGGGACACCGACACCGATCTCATCGGCGTCACCCGCGACGACGGCCGCTTCCTCGAATGGCTCGACCTCACCGATCTCGTCGGCACCCCGGTCGCGATCGGGTTCACCGCGGGCAGCGCGGCGCGCGGGCTCGCCGACATCTCCGACGACGATCTCGTCGACGACGCGCTCGCCACGCTCGGCTCGCTACGCCCCTGACAGACTCACGGCCGTGCAGCCCTTCACGATCGCCGTGCCCGATGCAGTCCTCGACGACCTGCGCGACCGCTTGGCCCGCACCCGCTGGCCCGACCAGATCCCCGACACCGGCTGGGACTACGGCGCCGAGATCGGGACGGTGCAGGACCTCTGCGAGTACTGGCGCACCACGTTCGACTGGCGCGCCGCCGAGGCCGAGCTGAACCGCTGGCCGCAGTTCACCACCGACGTCGACGGCATCCACGTGCACGCCGTCCATGCGCGCAGCCCGCACCCCGATGCGATCCCGCTGTGCCTCACCCACGGCTGGCCCGGGTCGATCAGCGAGTTCCTCGAGGTGCTCGGCCCGCTGACCGATCCCACCGCCCACGGCGGCGACGCACGCGACGCCTTCCACGTCGTCGCTCCGTCGATGCCCGGCTACGGCTTCAGCGGTCCGACGACCGTGCCGGGCGTCGACATCCGCCGGGTGGCCGCCGTGAACGTCGCGCTGATGGCGCGCCTCGGCTACGAGCGATACGCCGCGCAGGGCGGCGACTGGGGCGGCATCGCGACCGCGCACATGGGCCAGCTCGATCCCCAGCACCTGTACGGCATCCACGTGAACATGGCGATCCCTCGCCCGCCCGACGGCGACCCGATGGCGGGTGTGCTGCCCGAGGAGATGCAGGGGCTCGCCGACATGGCGCACTTCCGCGATCAGGAGACGGGATACCAGCGCATCCAGGGCACCAAGCCGCAGACCCTCGCGTACGGCCTGAACGACTCACCCGCCGGGCTCGCCGGCTGGATCCTCGAGAAGTTCCGCACGTGGAGCGACTGCGACGGCGACGTGTTCTCGACGTTCACCCGCGACCAGTTGCTCACCAACATCACGATCTACTGGGTCACCGGCACGATCAACTCGTCGACGCGCCTGTACTACGAGTCGATGAAGAGCGGTGGTCTCGGCGCCCTCACCGGACGCGTCGAGGTGCCCACCGCGATCGCGATGTTCCCCCACGAGCTGTACCGGCCGCCTCGCGCGTGGTGCGAGCAGGTGTACGACGTGCAACAGTTCACCCACATGCCCGCGGGCGGTCACTTCGCCGCGATGGAGCAACCGGCGCTGCTCGTCGACGACGTGCGCACCTTCTTCCGCCGCTTCCGCCCCGCACCCTGAACGACGGCGTCAGCCCTTCGGCACGACCGTGAGCGGCAGGCGCTTCATGGGCCGCAGGAAGATGCTCGGCTCGTGCACGGGATCTGGCATCGGCTCGGCCAGCTCGAACGACTCGAACCGGTCGAGGATCGCCACGAACGCGCTCGCCATCTCCTGCCGTGCGAGCGCGGCGCCCACGCAGAAGTGCGCACCGAAGCCGAAGGCCGCATGGTTGCGGGCGTTGCTGCGGGTGATGTCGAACCGGTCGGGCTCGTCGAACACGCGAGGGTCGCGGTTGGCCGCACCGAAGCGCATCATCACGTTGGCACCTTCGGGGATGTCGACGCCGGCCACGTGGGCCGGGCAGACGGCCTGCCGCCACAACCCCTGCACCGGGGCGTCGAAGCGCAGCACCTCTTCGATGAAGTTGCCCATCAACGACGGCTGCTCGCGCAACAACTGCTGCTGGTCGGGGTGCTGCACCAGCAGCAGCATGCCCGTCGACAGTGCGGCGGTGGTGGTCTCGAAACCGCCGGTGACGAGCTGGTGCATCAGGTCCTGCATCTCATGCATCGTGAACGGTTCCTCGTCGTCGCCGTGGGCGTGCAACAGCATCGAGATGAGGTCGGGGCCGGGGGACTCGCGTCGGCGGTCGAACTCGTCGGCGAGGAAGTGCTGTGCCTCCACCTCGATCGTCGCCTCGGCGATCGCCTCCTCGACCGACATCTGCGGGCGGTTGGCGAGGGCGAGCATCGCGTCGGCCCACCGGCGGAACCTGCGGTAGTCGGCGCGGTCGAGCCCGAGCTGCTCGGCGATGAAGATGCCGGGCAGCGGCAACGCGAAGTCGACGACGAACTCGCACGATCCCCGCTCGGCGATCGAGTCGACGAGCTCTCGGGCGATCTCGTCGATGTGCGGGGTGAAGTCGCGGACGGCGGCGGGGGTGAACACCCGGTTGAGCAGCTTGCGGTAACGGGTGTGCACCGGTGGATCGGTGCGCTGCAGCGTCGCCTGCCGCGGCCACCCGTGTTCGGCGAGCGTGCGGTGGTGCGCGATCTGTGCGTCGCTCGCCCGTCGTGACCGCGCCGGCATGCTCGAGAACGTCGACACGTCCTGCAACGCCTCACGGGCTTCGCCGAGCCCACCGATCACCCACAGGTCGATGTCGTCCTCGTGCCACACAGGACACGACGCCAGACGCTGCGCGTAGTAGTCGAACGGATCGTCCTGGACGGATGGGTCGGTCAGGCCGGACATGTCGGGCACGCTAGACATCGCAGGTCGACGGGCCTCACTCGGAGAGCACTTGTGCCCTGGCGCCGTCGGCTCCCGGGGATGACCCTGGAGGAGGTGACGAGCATCGACCACGAACCCGATGTCCTGGTCGGCTTCGGCTCCCCGCCCGAGGGCGTCGACGGGCTGACGGGTACCGAAGCGGCCGCTCGGCTGGAACGCGACGGCCCGAACGACGTGGTCCCGACGCGCGACCGACCGTGGTGGCGGCGACTGCTCGACCCGTTCAAGGACCCGATGGTGGCGCTGCTGCTCGTGGCGGCACCGACCTACGTCGCGCTCGGGGAGACCACCGACGCGATCATCGCCCTGGTCGCGCTCGTCCCCATCGCTGCCGTCGGCTGGGTCCTCGAGTGGCGGGCGGAGCACACGCTGGAGCGGCTGCGCAGCGTGCTCGACCCGACGGCGGTCGCGTGGCGCGACGGCCGTAACGCCGTCGTGGCCGCGCGCGAACTCGTCCGTGACGACGTGGTGTGGCTGCGCGAGGGCGACATCGTGCCGGCCGACGCCGTGATCGTCGACGCCGGCCTCGTGGTGGTCGACGAGTCGTCGCTCACCGGCGAGTCGCATCCCGTCACCAAGTCGATCGACGACGACGCCCAACTCTTCGCCGGCACCACCGTGCTCACCGGTCGCAGCGTCGCCCGTGTGGTCGCCACCGGTGCAGCCACCCGGTATGGCCGCATCGGGCGACTCGTCGCCGACACCGGCGTCGTGAAGACACCGCTGCAGCGATCGCTCACCCGTCTCGTCACCGCGCTCGGCGTGGTCGCGGTCGCCTTCTGCATCGCTGTCATGGGCGCCGAACTCCTGCACGGGGACGGGTGGGGACAGGCCGTCATCGCCGGCGTCAGCCTCGCGATCGCGGCGATCCCCGAGGAGTTCTCGATGGTCTACGCGCTCTACCTCGCGTTGGGCGCCTGGCGCCTCGCGGGCGAGCGCGCCCTGGTGCGTCGACTGCCGGGCGTCGAGACGCTCGGCTCCACGACGGTGATCTGCGTCGACAAGACCGGCACGCTCACCGCGGGCAGACTCGTCGTCGGCGGCCTGATCCCGGCGCCCGGTGTCGACGAGCACGAGCTGCTGATCGCGTCGGTCCTCGCCTGCGAGCCGGAGCCCTACGATCCGCTCGACGTCGCGCTCGTGGCGTTCGCACGTGACCGCGGCGTCGACGTCGACGAGCTCCATCGCGCCCACCTCGTCAAC
>JBILUM010000175.1:0-5852 GCA_044370995.1 Ilumatobacteraceae bacterium
CCTCCCCCCGTTCCGGCAGCGGCGCGCGCCCCCAGCAGGGCCGTCGTCGTCGCCCCACGCCCGTCTCCAACGAGCCCCGTCAGACCGGCGCCTCCAGCCAGTCAGCCACCCCGAACACGCCGGCGCCGAGCCGTCCGCCTGTTCGTACTCAGTTCGTGATGGTCGACACCTTCGCCGAGCTCGGCGTGCCGCAGACGCTCGCCGACGTGCTCGCCCGCGGTGGCGTCACTGCGCCGTTCCCCATCCAGTGCGCCACCCTGCCCGACTCGATGGCGGGCCGTGACGTCCTCGGCCGTGGCCGCACCGGCAGCGGCAAGACCCTCGCCTTCGCGCTGCCCACCGTGGTGCGCCTGTCGAACTCCGAGACCAAGCGTCAGCCCAAGCGGCCCCGTGCCCTCGTGCTGGTGCCCACCCGTGAGCTCGCCAACCAGGTCGCCGAGACCCTCTCGCCGCTCGCCGCGGCCGCCAACCTCAAGATGGTCACCATCTTCGGTGGCGTCGGCCAGAACCCGCAGGTCGCAGCGCTGCGCACCGGTGTCGACATCGTCGTCGCATGCCCCGGCCGCCTCGAGGACCTCATCCAGCAGCGTCACTGCTCGCTCGACCAGGTGGAGATCACCGTCCTCGACGAGGCCGACCACATGGCCGACCTCGGCTTCCTGCCCGTCGTGCGCCGCCTGATGGACGCGACCCCGACCAAGGGTCAGCGCCTGCTGTTCTCCGCCACGCTCGACAAGGGCGTCGACGTCCTCGTCCAGCGCTTCCTCGACAGCCCGGTCGTCCACTCCGTCGACCCCGAGGTCGCTCCGGTCAGCACGATGACCCACCACGTGTTCGCCGTGGCCGCCGCCGACAAGGCGTTGGTCGTCCACGCGCTCGCCGGTGGTCGCGATCGCTCGCTGTTGTTCACCCGTACCAAGCACGGTGCGAAGAAGCTCGCCAAGCAGCTCACCCAGGCCGGCATCCCGGCGGTCGAACTCCACGGCAACCTGTCGCAGAACGCCCGTGAGCGCAACCTCGAGAGCTTCAGCGAGGGCAGCACCCGTGTGCTGGTGGCCACCGACATCGCGGCCCGCGGCATCCACGTCGACGAGGTCGCCCTCGTCGTGCACGTCGACCCGCCGGCCGAGCACAAGGCCTACCTGCACCGCTCCGGTCGCACGGCTCGCGCCGGCGCCGAGGGCGTGGTCGTCACGCTCATGACGCCCGACCAGGTGAACGACGTGCGCCAGCTGGCTCGCGCCGCCTCGATCGAGCCCGTCATCACCCGGGTCACGCCCGGGCACCAGGCCATCACGTCGCTCGTCGGTGAGCCGGCGGCGTTCGTACGTCCGGCCCCGACCGCTGCGCCGGTCCGTCAGCCCCAGCGTTCGCCCAAGCCGCGTGCGGTGCAGCCGGCGGCGCCGGGTGCCTCGGCCGGGTCGGGTCGTCCGAACGGTGCCGCAGCAGCGGGTCGCCCCGGCCGCCAGGGCGGACAGGGTGGTCGCCCCGGTGGCCGTCCCGGTCGTCCCGGTGGCGCAGGCGCCGGCGGAGGTGGCAACGGCCGTCGCGCCGGCAGCGGTTCCAGCTCGTCCCGCTGACCCGCAGCTGACCCGGCAGCGGCCTGGCCTCAGGTCGGTGCTGCCTGCCAGCGACCGGGCTGCACCTCGGCCAACCGACCGCGTGCCACCAGCCGTTCGATCGACATCCGCGCCGAGCGCAGCTCGACGGTGTCGACGAACGGCAGGGTCACGTGCGGGCGGTACACGAAGCGGTGTGCCACGAAGTCCTCGATCGAGCGCGGCTCGTCGGCGAAGGCCACCATGTTCTCCTCCCGGTGGGCGATCACCGCGGTGAACGCGTCGATCGCCTCGAGGTAGGCATCGCGGCCGTCGATCACGCCCTTGTGGTGGAACGTGACGTACCAGCGTGCGTCGATCTCGCGGGCACGGGCGAGCGAGCGCTCGAAGTCGTCGAGGCTGCTCCACTCGTCGCCGTAGTACGGGCCGAACGCGGAGAGGTCGATGTCGCCGGTGACGAACACGCCGTCGGGTTCGATGAGCATCCCGGTGTGCCCGCGGGTGTGGCCCGGCAGGTGCACCGGCGTGATCGTCACACCGCCGAGGTCGATCACGTCACCGTCGGCGAATCCGGTCGCGTCGGCACGGGGCACGTAGGTGAAGTCGCGGACGATGATCTCGCGGAACGACCGCTCCGCCTGCGGCGACATGCCGTACATCTCCATCAGGCCGTCGATCGATCTCGCACCCTGCACGTCGTGCTCGTGGATGTGCACGCTCGCCCCCGGGAAGAGGTGCACGCCGGCGAGGTGGTCCTCGTGCGCGTGGGTGAGCACGACGATGTCGACCGGGGCGAGTTCGGCGAGATCGTCGCGCAGACGCAGGGAGGTGGACGGGTCGATGATCGCCGTCGCACGGTCGCCGCGCACGAGCACCGAGTTGCCGGCGGGGTACCGACCTCCGTCGACGCCGATGAGCGCGGTCGTGTGCGGGCCGAGGACCAGATCGGTGTCGAGCATCGTGGCAGCTTGGTCGACGGCTCGGTCCGCCGTCGAGATCGCGCGCACGTGGCCGTGCGACGAGCCGGCGCGGTCAGCCCTGCAGGTCGCCGAAGCTGATGCCCATCTCGCGCGCGGTGCGCACGGTGTCGCAGTCGAGCGGCACCTTCTTCTGTTTGCCGCTCACGTCGGCGAGCGGCACATGGTTCACCGAGTCGCCCGCCAGGCACACCATCCGCCCGTCGAGGCCGTCGGCGAGGGCGCGCACCGCAGCAGCGCCGAAGCGCAGTGCGAGCAGCCGGTCGAACGACGTGGGCGAGCCGCCCCGCAGCAGGTGCCCGAGCACGACGGTGCGTGCCTCCTTGCCGGTGAGCCGTTCGAGTTCGTCGGCCACCTTGCTGCCGATGCCGCCGAGGCGCTCGCTGTGTCCCTGGCCCGCCGGCTCGAGCGTGCTGTGTCCGCCGCCGAGCGGAGTGGCCCCTTCTGCCACCACCACGATCGAGAACTTCGAGCCGTGTTCGTGGCGATGGGCGATCGTCTCGGCCACCGGCGTCAGGTCGAACGGGATCTCCGGGATGAGGATCGCGTGTGCACCCGAGGCGACCCCGGCGTGGAGCGCGATCCACCCCGCGTAGCGGCCCATCACCTCGACGACGATCACCCGGCCGTGCGACGAGGCGGTGGAGAACAGCCGGTCGATGCACTCCGACGCGAAGCTGACCGCACTGTCGAAACCGAACGTCGACATCGTGGCCTCGAGGTCGTTGTCGATCGTCTTCGGCACGCCGATCACCCGGAGCCCGGCGACGTTCAGGTGGTGGCCGATGCTCAACGAGCCGTCGCCGCCGATGGTGATGAGCGCGTCGATGCCGCGCTCCGCGAAGCGGTCGAGCAGTTCGGGCGTCCGGTCGATCTCGACCACGGTTCCGTCGGCGCGCTCGACGGGATAGCGGGTGGGGTTGCCCCGGTTGGTGGTGCCGAGGATGGTGCCGCCGAGGTGGACGATGCCGCGCACCCGATCGCGCGACAGCGAGATCACACCACCGTCGTCGTACTCCTCGGGCGAGAGCAGACCGTTGAAGCCGTCGCGGATGCCCAAGACGTCCCAGCCGAGGTTGTGCGCAGCGAGGGTGGCCGCGCGGATCACGGCGTTGAGGCCGGGCGCATCACCCCCGCCGGTGCTGAGCGCGATGCGACGGATCTTGTGGTGGTCGGGGGTGGACACGGCCCGATGATACGCACGGCACCGTCGCGCCGGTGCTGACGCCCGGCGTCCGTCGACAGCGCAGGAGCGGCCGGGCCGATCGGTGCGTCCGACCGTCGCTACGGTGACGGCTCGTGGAGCTGCCTGCCGTCACCGACGATCTCGATCGTGCCGCGCACGATCTCGACGAGTCCGGGATGTGCCTCGTGAGCGGTGCGCTGGTCGGCGATGAACTCGACGAGGTACGCCGTCGGCTGTACGCCGCGGCCGACGACGACCTCGCATCGGGCGCGCGGCAGACCTTCGCGATGGACAACCCGGCCGACGGCTCGAACACCCGGGTGTGGAACCTGCTCAACCGTGGGTGGTGCTTCGTGCGGCTCGCCGAACACCCGGCGGCGATCCGGCTGCTGAGCGGTCTGCTGGGCTGGCCGCTGCAGCTGTCGAACATCTCCGCCAACATCACCGGCCCGGGCGGCGGCGAGATGGTGTTCCACGCCGATCAGCTGTACATGCCCCAGCCGTGGCGCGGCCCGCAGGGCGCGAACGTGTTGTGGATGGCCGACGACTTCACCGAGGCGAACGGCGCCACCCGCGTGGTGCCCGGCAGCCATCGGTGGAACCGCACGCCGGGCCCCGACGACACGTGCATCGACACCGTCCCGCTCGAGGCCCCGGCCGGCACGATGTGCGTGATGGAGGGGCGGGTGTGGCACCGCACGGGAAACAACGTCACCGCCGATCAGCGTCGGGGCGGCATCTTCGCCTGGTACACGATCCCCATCTACCGAACCCAGGAGAACTGGTTCCTCTCGCTCGATCCCATCGTCGCCCAGAACGCGTCTGACACGATGCTGGAGTTGCTCGGATACAAGGCTGCGGGTCTCGGACTCGTGAACGGGAGGTCACCGCGATGACGGAGCGCTCGGACACTTCGAATCGTTCGATCACGGACGTCCCACCCGTCGACGTCCCACCCAACGACGTCGACGTCGTGATCATCGGGTCGGGTGCGGCCGGGCTGAGCGCCGCGCTCGCCGCGCGGGCCCGGGGTGCTCGCCGTGTGCTGGTGGCCGAGGCCGAAGGTGTCGTGGGCGGTTCGTCACGGCTGTCGGGCGGGCTGATCATGGGGGCCGGCACGCGCTACCAGCGCGCCCAGGGCATCCAGGACGATGCCGCCTCGCTGTACCACGACTACCTGCAGCTCAACCGGTGGGACGTCGACGCGGCGGTCGTGAAGCGGTTCACCGAGCTCGCCGGCCCGACGGTCGAGTGGCTGGGCGATCTCGGTGTCGAGTTCCACGAGCAGCTCGTGTTCGGTGGCGACGAGCGGGTGCCGCGGGTCCACGTCCCGATCGGCCGCGGCCAGGGCGTCGTCGACGTGCTCCACGGCCGCTGTCGCGCCGCCGATGTCGACGTCGCGCTCGGGCGCCGTGTCGATCGGTTGCTCGTGGAGGGTGGTCGGGTGACGGGCGTCGCGGTGGCCGACGACGAGATCCGCTCGGGTGCGGTCGTGATCGCATCGGGCGGTTTCGGCAACTCCGCCGAGCGGCTCGCCGAACACTTCCCCTCGGCGGCCTCGACGGGTGAGGCCTGGTACATCGGCGCGGAGGGGTCGCGTGGCGACGCGCTCGATCTCGCCGCGCAGGTGGAGGCGCAGACGACCGGACACGATCGTGGGCTGCGGCTGCTGCACACCGGGATCGACCGCATCTACGAGGCGTACATCCCCGGCTGGCTCGTGCTGGTCGATACCGATGGTCGTCGCTTCTGCGACGAGACGGCGCCGTACGGGATGATGGATCACCTGATGCGGATGCACGGCAACCGGGCCTGGGCGATCTGCGATCACGGCACGCTCGTGGAGGCGACTGCGTCGGGGATCGCCCGCTACAAGCAGACGATCCCCGGTTCGTCGAAGCGGCAGAGCCCGCACTGGACCACCGACGTGATGGAGCTGATGCTCACCGCCGGTCGGGCCCGGCGTGCGGCGACGATCGAGGACCTCGCGTTCGCGCTCGACATGGACGCAGCGGTGTTGCGTGGCACGATCGACCGGTACAACGCCGGGGCCGATGCCCACGACGACGCGGAGTTCGCCAAGCACCACGCGTTCCTCGAGCCGCTCCGTGAGGGCCCGTTCTACGCGGT
>JBILUM010000176.1:0-5846 GCA_044370995.1 Ilumatobacteraceae bacterium
CGGCACACGATCAGCGGCACACGATCAGCGGCACACGATCAGCGGCACACGATCAGCGACGCGGTCGGACGTCGGATCGAGGAGCCGGCGGCGCACCGGACGCGCGACAGAGGCCGGGCCCGAAGGCCCGGCCTCTGTCGAGTACCTACTGACTGATCGAGATGATCGGTCGGGTCAGACGCAGGGGCCGTTGGCGGTGGCCGTCAGCACACCAGCGGTGCTCACTTCCCAGTTGTTCGACACGGAACGCAGGAAGCCGGAAGCGACGAGGGTCTCCTCGGCGGTGGCGCCGATCGTGGTGGTGGCCGCGTCGGCGTCGGTCGGGATGGCGGTGCCACCCTCCTGGGCGAAGTACGCCTCGGTGGCGGTCTCCAGGGTCTTGGCGTCAGCCTGGCAGGCGCTGTTCTGGCCCTGGTCGGTGATGCCACGCACCGCGAACACCGTCACCGTGGCGAGGATGCCGAGGATGACGATGACGATGAGGAGCTCGACGAGGGTGAAGCCCTTGTCCTTCTGCTGATCTGCCGGAACTTCGATGATGTTTTCCATGTGAGGGTGTCCTCCCGCTTTCGTTTGCTTGTCCCACGGAACGCCGGGGCAAGCGAACAACCCGCCCAAACGCAGAAGGTGCTTCGGTCCCCCGACGGCGTGACTTGAGAGCGAGATCGTCAAGACTTCTTGAAGAAGGATCTCAAGCACGACCATCCGGACGCCGATGTAGACGTCACGAAGCCAGCCGAGCTCGACCGAGCTCGGCGACACGCCCGTGATGGGCCGGGAGGACAGCGTGCGCCGCAAGAAGCAGGGCAACGACGAGACGACCTGGGACGACGACCCCACGCCCGCGCCGCCGGAAGACTTCCTCCCCGACGCGGCTGTGCAGGAGGTGCGGCTCGCGAGCAACGACCTGCGCGATCGCGTCGGCAAGCTCGAGACGCAGATGATGGCGCAGTACACGGCGATGGCCGCGTACGCGCAGATCGCGCAGAACAACTCCGAGGCGGTGCGCGCCGAAGGTCGTCACGACCTCGATCGCTCGCAGTCCACGCTCATCGGTCTCATCGAGCGCGTTCGCCGCGAATGTGCCGACGCGATCCAGGGCGCCCAGTTGCGCCAGGGCGACGGCGACGGCGGCGACGGCGCTCGCCTCGCACAGCTCGAGCAGCGCTTCGACGGGCTGGCCGCTGCGCTCGAGCGCAGCATCGAGACCCAGCGTGCGTTGGCCGAGCAGGTGGCCGGGCTGATCGACGAGAAGATGCACCGCGAGGGCTGGCTGGTCGCCAACGGCGGCAGCGACGACCTCTCGATGCACTGACCCGGCGCGTTCGGGGTGCTGCGGCCGTTGCGGTCTACGGTGACCGCGTGACCTCGCCCAGCCGATCCGACGCCGACCGTTCGGCTCCCCGTGGCACGGTGACCCTGCGCGCCGGACGCGAGCGTTCGATCACACGGCGGCATCCCTGGATCTTCAGCGGCGGCATCGCCGACGTCCACGGGCGACCCGTACCCGGCGACACCGTGCTGGTCGAGAGCGACGACGGCCGACCGCTCGGCCTCGGCGCCTACAGCCCCGAGTCGCAGATCAGGGTGAGGATGTGGACCTTCGATGCGGGCGCTGTCGTGGACGACGCGTTCGTCGCCGACCGCATCGTCGCCGCGGCTTCGCGGCGCGACGCGCTGCTGGCTGCCGGGACCGACTCGGCGCGCCTGGTGTTCAGCGAGGCCGACGGTGTGCCCGGTGTGGTGGCCGACCGCTACGGCGACACGATCGTCGTCCAGCTCACCACCGCCGGCGCCGACGCCTGGCGCGAGGTCGTTGCAGATGCACTGTTCTCCCTCCCAGGGGTTCGCTGCGTCTACGAGCGCAGCGATGCCGACGTCCGCGAGCGCGAGGGACTCGACACCCGCATCGGTCTGATGCGCGGCGAGGAACCCGATCCCGATCTCGTCGCACACGAGGCATCGTGGCGGTACGTCGTCGACGTCACGGGCGGACACAAGACCGGGTTCTACCTCGACCAGCGCAACGCCCGAGCGGCGATCGCACGCCTCGCGAACGGACGGCGCTTCCTCAACGTGTTCTCGTACACCGGCGCGTTCTCCGTCGTCGCCGCCGGCAGCGGTGCCACCGACGTCCTCAGCATCGACTCGTCGGCGCCGGCGCTCGACGTCGCCCGCCGCAACGGCGACGTGAACGGCCTCGACGTCGGCGAGCTGATGGAGGCCGACGCGTTCACCGCGCTGCGCGGCCTGCGCGACCGGGCCCGGCAGTACGACCTGATCGCGCTCGATCCGCCCAAGCTCGCCAACAACGAGCGCCAGCTCGAGAAGGCGTCACGCGCCTACAAGGACCTCAACCTGCTCGCGATCAAACTGCTCGCGCCCGGCGGCACGCTGCTGACGTGGAGCTGCAGCGGCGCGATGAACGCCGACCTGTTCCAGAAGGTGGTCGCCGGCGCCGCACTCGATGCCGGGCGCACCGTGCGAATCGTCGACCGGCTGAGCCAGCCGAGCGACCACCCGGTGCCGCTCGCCTTCCCCGAGGCCGAGTACCTGAAGGGCCTCGTGCTCGAAGCGGAGTGACGGGAAGCCACCGGCGTGGGGTCAGTGACCCGAGCCGGGGTTCTCCTGCACGAGCTCGATCAGCGTGCCGAAGCTGCCCTTCGGATGGATGAACGCCACGGTGGTGCCACGGCTGCCCGGACGGGGCGCCTTGTCGATCGCGGTCGCGCCGGCGGCGAGCATCGCGTCGAGCGCCTCCTGGCAGTTGTCGACCCGGTAGCCGATGTGGTGCAGACCCTCGCCGCGCTTCTCGATGCTCTTCGCGATCGGGCTGTCGGGCCGGGTGGCGGCCGTGAGCTGGATGTAGCTGTCGGCCACCTTCACCAGCGCCTCCTCCACGCCGTCGCTGTCGACGATCTCGCGATGGTGCACCTCGGCGCCGAAGGCCTCCCTGTAGTAGGCGATGGCCGCCTCCAGGTCCTTGACGGCGATGGCCACGTGATCGATCTCGGTGAGCAGCATGCCCCAAGTGAAACAGAACGGCGACCGGTGACGTCAAGGCGGGCATGAAGAGCATCACACTGATGCCAGGAGCCCCACCCGTGAGCACATCGACCTTCGACCACTTCTACCGGACCCACCGAGCCGACGCCGTGCGCTGGGCCGTCGCCTTGGTGGGCGACCGGGGAGTGGCCGAGGAGCTGGCCCAGGAGGCACTGGCGGCCATGAGCGGACGGCTCGACGGCCTCGACAACCCGATCGGGTACCTGCGGCGCACGCTGGTGAACCGGGCCGCCTCGTGGCACCGCTCGCACGCCCGCGAACAGCGCCGCATCCACCGGGCCTCCGCCGGGCAGCCCACCTCGTACAGCGCCGAGACCCACGAGATGCTCGGCGCACTCGCCACGCTGCCCTACAAGCAGCGGGCCGCCGTCGCCCTGCGGTACTGGGGCGACTGGACCGACGACCAGATCGCCGACGCCCTCGGCTGCGCCCCCGCCACCGTGCGGGTGCTGCTGCACCGGGCGCTCGCCACCCTCAGAACGGAGATCACCCGATGAACGACATGATGAACGACACCACCGGCGACGACGCGGTGATCGCCCGCCTGCGCAGCGCCCTCGACGAGGTGGCAGCCGGCGTCGACACCTCGGCGGCAGATCCCGACACCCTCGGCCAGCTGGCCGGCAGCAGTGCAGCGCCGGTGATCGCGCTGCGCTCCGGTGCAGCCGATCGCCGCCCCGGGCGTGCGTGGCTGGGCGTGGCTGCGGCCACCGCCGTGCTCGTCGGCGCAGGAGGGTGGGCGCTCACCCAGCGCAGCACACCTGCCGCCACCGGCGAGTCGACCACTATCGCCCCCACGCCGACGCCGAGCCTGCCCGGCACGACGAACCTCCCGTGGTTCGAGCTCCGCCTCCCCGACGCCGTGGCCGGCGACGAGGAGACCGTCACCACCGACCCGCAGGCCAACGGCTTCACGCAGTCGTGGGTGGTGCGCGGGCGCAACGGCGACCCGTCATCGCTCGGGGTGCTGAGCATCGATGTCCGGTACGACCAGGCCGGCTTGGGAATGACGGCAGATACGAGCGTCTTCACGCCGATCGATGCTCCGAACGGCACGGCCTGGCTGCACAACGACCCCAGCGGCGCGAGCAGCGGCGGCCTGGCGCTCGTGTGGCAGCGCGGCGACGGCACCGTGTGGTGGGTGACGCAGGCCGGGCTGCTCGACCCGGCCGGCAGCGACGCGGGCTCCTTCACCGAGTACGTGTTCCAGGTGCAGCGCGGCACGTTCAACGACCTGCTCAACAATCCCGACGAGCAGGCCGAGTGGATGGGGACCGCACCAGCGAACGGCATCGTCACGCGCACGCAGAACTACGCGGTGGGCGATGATGCTGCAGGCGTGGTGCTCGGCGTCGCGAGCACCATGTTGCTCCCTGCCCTCGACGGCACCACCGGCATCACCGAGGTCGCCGTGGCCGGCAACAGCGCTTGGATGGGGACGCAGCCCGACGGCCAGGTCACCGTGGTCTGGCTGATCGGTCCCGACGCATGGGGGCTGCTGCGGATCAGCCCACAGCTCGCCGACCGCGTCGACGAGATCATCGAGGCGGTCACCCCGGTGGCCGCGAACGTCGGCGAGCCGGCACCAGTGGAGACGACGCTTGTGCCGGTGACCGTTCCGGTGACCGATCCAGTCACTGCGCCGGCGCCGCCCGTGACCGCCGACGCCGGTGCCCAGCCCTGGTTCGAGCTCGGGCTCGCCGATGCCGAAGCCGGCACACCCCAGAGTGGGGAGTTCCCTGGCGTCGGCTACTCCGTGTGGCAGATCGACGACCTGCCCACTGCGTCGGGTCCGGCCTCGGGAAACCTCGTCCTCACCACCCTGTCGCCGGAGATGTCTGCGACGTACCCCACCGACGACCCGGGGACGGTCGAACTCGACGGTTTCCCCGAGGGCGCGGCCACGCTGTCGGGCCCCGACGCCGACGACCCGAACGCCATCGTCTGGAAGCGCTCCGACGGGACCACCTGGCTGATCAGCCAACGCGGCCTCGTCGCATCAGGAGGAACGCTCGACGACCAGCAGCCGTTCATCGACCTGGCCCGGTCGCTCACACCGGGCTCGGGGGTGCCGGTGGTGCTGCCGTCGCCCTCGGCCACCCTGCTGGGTGCGACCACGTCAGCACGGCTCGCGAACCAGGAGTACTCCGTGGGTGCAGAGAACTGCCCGCTGGAGGTGAGCGTCGCCAACTGGCCGCCGGTCGTCGACCTGGCTCCAGGCGAGACGACCTCGGACACGACGATCCTCGGATTCCCCGGCCTGATGGGCATCGCCGGCGACGGGGACACCGTCGTGACCTGGGATGCCGGCAACGGCTGGTGGGGTGAGCTCGCCGTCGCCTCGTGCGCCGCCGACCGGATCGACGAGATCATCGCCTCGCTCGTGCCGGCAGTGCTGCCCGCGTCGACCCCGGCCCCCTGACGCGGCCGCCCACTCAGCGCCGGAACAGGTGGAGCTTCGGCTCCACTCAGCGCCGGAAGAGGTGGAGCTTCGGCTCCACCTTGGCGCGCAGCTCGTGGTCGGTGACGCCCTGGCCCTCCTCGGGGGCCAGGCACAGCACACCGATCTTGCCCTCGTGCATGTTGTGGTGCATCTGGTACGCCGCCTCGCCGGTCTGCGCGAGGTCGAACACCTGGCTCATCACCGGGTGGATCATCCCCTTGGAGATCAGCCGGTTGGCCTCGTACGACTCCTTGTAGTTGGCGAAGTGGCTGCCGACGAGCTTCTTCAGGCGCATCCAGAAGTAGCGGTTGTCGAACTCCATCATGAAGCCGCTCGT
>JBILUM010000177.1:0-5815 GCA_044370995.1 Ilumatobacteraceae bacterium
CACCGTCGAGCGGATCGTCGATCACCTCCGCCTCCACGTCGAACGCCGCATGGAACGCCGACGCCATCGCCGGATCCACCACCGGACTGCCCGTGACCGGGGCGATCGACACGCCTTCGCGGCGGAACTCGAGGATCGCAGTCCCGCCGGCCACCTCGCTCAACCAGCCGCTCGGGCCGGTGAGGCACACACCGGTCTCGCTCAGCTCGTGGTGCACGGCACCGATCGAGTCGCCCCGCACGTCGAGCAACGCCGTCTCGTCCCAGTGCCAACACGTGATGACCTCGACGCCGTGGTCGAGCTCCAACGAGTCGCCACCGTCGGCCGGCACCTCCAACCACCAACGCGAGCCGTGCAGCACCGATGGCAGGTTCACCCACTGGTCACCGATCGGCACGTTGTCGTCGGCCAACAGTTCGAACAGCAGATCGTGCGGGTCGGCGCCCAGCTTCAGATCGGCCGCCAACAGCGCCGCGACCAACTCGTCGGGTGTGTGCGGCCGCTCACGCAGGAGCGCATGCGCATGGTCGCTGATGGTTTCGAGGCTCGACAGGCTGGGCACGTCCTCAGTGTTGCAGGCGCTGCCTCGGGAACGGTCCGTCGCTCCGTGTGACCAGGTCATTGGTGGAGAACGACCGCGTTCGTGGGATGATGGACCTACCCAAGTGGCTTCGGCCGAGGAGATTCCGGTCGACATGACGCCTGATCAGTTCAAGAAGTGGTGCCCAGGCCTGTGGCACGTCGCTCCCGGTGGCACCTGGGAGATCATCCGCGAAGAGGGCTTCAAGACCGCCGCCCAGCTGCAGGCCGTCTCGGTGCCCGCCGGCGATGGCGAGGCCGACACGGTCGTCGTCGAGACCACGCAGGGTTCGTACGTGCGCAAGCGTCGCGACCCGGCCTCCTACATGGGTGACGAGGACGCAGTGAACACCTGGGTGTCGATGCTCGACTCGCGCGTGTACCTGTTCGCGAACCGCATCCCGATGGACAAGCTGCTCGCCAAGCAGCTCGCCCGCGACAACGGCGCGCAGGACATCCTCATCATCTCCACCCAGCGTCTGCTCGACGCCGTTCGCCCGAGCATCGAGCTCAGCTCGCAGAACTCCAGCGCCGTCGCCCGAGTGCCCAGCGCCGAGAAGCTCGCCGAGATGTTCCTCCCGCTGTCGCGCTTCCCCGACAAGCGCCCCGCCGAGGTCACCGTGCTCGACGGCTTCGACGCCAAGGGCATCGTCATCCGCGCCGAGCGGCACTACGCCGACGGCCACTACGACGTCCTGCCGGTCTGACCCGACCGGCGCTCGCGGTCGTCACGGTCGGACCGGTCGGGCCGGTCAGACGGCTCGTCCGGCGACGAGCGCCATCGTGAGCTCCAGCAACAGCTGATCCTCCGTGCCCGTGGGCGCGATGTTGCCGCCCATGATCACATACCCGTTCACCTTCACGATCTGGACGAGCATCGTGACCGGTGCCGCGGTGGCGTAGTCGACGCGGAACGCGTAGGTCTCCGCGCCGACCGGTGCCACTGGGAGATCGGCCACTTGCTGAGTCGTCCCATCCGCCTCGGCCACCCCGTTGCACGTCTTCACTCGTTCGGCCACCGCGGCGAGGTCGAGGTCGCCCCGGAAGATCGCGAAGTTCATGATCGGGGCGCCGTCGCCCTGCGAGTAGCGCACCTCGGCGTACTCCGCCGGATACGGATCGGCGTCGCCGATTCCCGTGCCGTCCAACGACGTGCCCACGCAGGTCGTCGTGCCGCTGTCCGCAGTCACGGCCACCTCGATCCAACCGGCCGGCATCTCGGCGAGCGTCGGCAGGAACGCCAGCAGCGTCGGGTTGTTCACCGGCGCCGTGGCGGGCGTCGTCTCCGCGACCGGCGCAGAGGTCGCGGGTGCGGGCTCGGTCACCGGTGTCGTCTCCACCGGCGCGAGCGTGTCGGCCGTGGGGATCGTCGTCGCGGCCGAGTCGCTCGCCTCGTCGTCGCCGCACGACCGGAACAGCACGATGAGCAGCACGAACCCCATGAAGCCGTACAGCCAGTAGCGCTTCGTCTTGTACCAGGGCGGGAGATGATCGGAATGCACGGTGCCCGAACGCTGCACCGGCGGCGTCGCCACCATGGTCTGACGGTCGCCCGGCGGGTCGAGGTACTCGTTCGGCCCGTCGCTCACGTGCTCGGTCCAGCCGCGCTCGTCACGCCACCGGTACGGAAACCGATTCCACGGGTCGTTCGACCACGATCCGCTCACCACGCCACCCTTCGTTCGACCGTCGGCCGATGTCCGCAGGCGCCACACGCGCAACTGCGCGAGCACCGGATCGACCGCCGATGATTCGATCCGGTCGCAGGTGCACTGGCCAGGGCGCGGAGATGAACGTCTCCTGAACGTTCACCCGGCACCAGGTCGATCAGCACCGAAGCAGTTGAGACGGATGCGCCGAGTGATCGACCGGCCTCCAGCAACGACCTTCAGGTCGTTCGAGACCCGTTCTCTTGACGATCCGTCGCTGTGCGCGCAGGCCGATCGCACTCGTGTTGACGTCGCGAATGTTCAGGTCGAGTTCACCTTGTGTTCGTCGCAGTCGTCCGGGGTGTCGCGGTTCGATGGCGGAGGCGGACACCGGAACCTGGGAGGGACGAGTGAGCGGAGCATGGGCGAACGACCCCTGGGGTCGTCATCGCTTTCGCTGGCACGACGGCACCGCCTGGAGCGCGCACGTCTCGGACGGGACGTCCCAGGGCCTCGATCCTGTCGTGCTCGCGTCGCCCGCCGCAGCGCCGCAGCCCTCCTCGGACGAGCTCATCGAACGTCTCGTGCAGTCGGCCCGGGCGGCCATCGACGCGCAACTCGCAGCGCGGCCGCCGGTGGCCCCGCCGCAGCCGGTCATCCCGCCGCAGCCGGTGGCCCCGCCGCAGCCGGTCATCCCGCCGCAGCCGGTCGCCCCGCCGCAGCCGGTCGCCCGCACCACGCCAGCGCCTGCCGTGGCAGGCGTCGCAGCATCCAAGGACACGCGACGACCGGTCCCGTGGGCATGGATCGCCGCCGGGATCGCCGTGCCGGTGGCCGTGTGGTGCCTGTACAACGCTCGCGACCGCGACGAATCGTCCAGCGTCGCCGACGTGACGGCCGAGTCGACCACGACGACGACCACGACGACCGCTCCCGCCCCCACGACGACCGTCGCCACCCCCGACACCATCGAGGTCGACAGCGTGCCGCCCGGCGCCGTCACCGCGGTCCCCGTGGAACCCGTCGATCCCGCGCTCGTCGAGCGTTGCGTCGAGTTCGCCCAGTTCGCCGCATACATCGGCGATTCCGAGATGTCGGTGTTCTGGACCAACGCCGGTCTGAACGTCGACACGCTCCGCGCCAACTGTGCTGCGCTGCCCCCGAGCGAGCTCGAACGGCTGGCGCAGCGCAAGGCCGACATGGACCTCTTCATGACCGGCGCGCCGGCGCCCTGAACCACCACCCGACCAGCCCCCGACCAGCCCCCGATCACCCGACACGATCACCCGACACGATCCAACGAACAGGATGCCGCACACCTCTCCGCCCGGTGACGACAGCAGGAGCGACACATGACCAACGGCATGCACGACGACACGCCCGGCGCCTGGGCAGCGGACCCCTGGCGCCGATTCACCCTCCGGTGGCACGACGGCATCCACTGGACCAGCCACGTCACCGACGGCGCCGAGGTGCTCGTCGACCCGCCTGGGGTCCGGGCCGATCGCCCGTTGCCCTCGCCGCCGCCCCACGCTCGCCCCGTCGCACCGCCGCCCGCAGCGACGGCCGAGCACGTCGGCCCTGCACGGGCTCCGGAGCCGGCGGCGACCGCCGTGCAACGTGAGCGCGACAACATCGGCGCGCGGCCGACCGAACGCCCGCGCAGCGCCCGATGGACCTTGATCGCCAGCTGCGTCGTCGTGCCGATCATCGGACTCGTCCTCGCCGACGCGCGCGATCGCAGTGACGCGATGTCGCTCGCACCGACCACCTCCGCCACGGGTCCGGTCGGCACCGAGGCGCCGGTCGCGGTCACACCGTCGACGCTGCCGCTCAACACCACGACGACCAGCACGACCACCACCACCGAGCCGGCGCCGGAGACCGACCCACGGCTGGTGCAGGACTGCGTCGAGTTCGTGCCGTTCGCCGCCTACATCGGCGACGCCGAACTCGCTCGGCTGTGGACCTCGCTCGACATGGACGACGCGCGGCTCCGCGAGCACTGCGAGGGCCTCGGCCTGATCGAGCTGATCGAGCTCTCGCGCCAGCGGGCGTCGAGCGAGGCGTTCATGAACGGTACCGGCACCTCCGTGCCCGCAGCGCCCGCCGTGCCGGCCCGCACCACTCCGCCGACGACGGTGCCTCGTCGTTCGCCGTCGGTGCCCGACACGACCGTGCCCTCGCCCGCGGTGGCATCGTCGGCCGGGGTGATCGATCCGACGACCACCATGTCCACGACCGAGCCCCCGTCGACCACCACCTCGACGACCACTACCTCGACGACCACGACCTCGACGATCCCGGAGCCACCGTTCGTCCCAGCCACCGATCCGCCCACCGATCCTCCGGCCGATCCCATCGCCGCTGGCTGACCGGTCGACGTGGCCGCTTTCGAGCGCTGACCGCGTGGCGAGTGTCTCCACGGGCCGACCCCACCGCGTGACCCGCCGTCCCTAGGGTTCAGCCATGCGTCGCATCGCCACCCTCGTGCTCGCCGGATCACTGCTGTTCGCCGCCTGCGGTGGCGACGACGACCCGGCCGCCGCCAACGACTCGATCGTGCTGCCCGCCAAGGAATCCGCGGCCACCACCGAACCAGCGCCCGCCACGACATCGCCCGTCGCCCCGGTCACCGAGGCCGCACCGGCCGGCACCACAGCTGGCGCACTCGTCGTCCCGATCGAGCTCGACCCGTGCCTCGTCGGCACCTGGAACGTGTCGGTCGAGACGATCGGCCTCCTCGTCGCCGCCGCCGTGCTCCCGGTGCCCGACCTCACCCTCGCCGCCGGCGGCTTCACCGTCACCATGAACGACGACGGCACCGTCGCGGGCGTCGCCGATTTCACCGCCGCGTTCACCCTCGGCGAGACCGCCGGCGAGGCCGACGTCGCCTGGACCGGATCGGGCACGTGGAGCACCTTCGACGGCGCCGTCACCCTGTCGCTCGACCAGCAGGACGGCGGGCTCACCGAGGTCCGCCTCGGCGGGGTGGCCCAGGCCGACAGCGGTCTCGCAGTCGACCTGCCCCTGTCCGGCGGGCCGTACACGTGCACCGAGACGCGCCTCGACGTCACCGGCACCGCCGGCGACACCACCGTCCCGCTCGTCCTCGAACGCTGACCCCGCTGCACCACGCCGTCGTCGCGCCACCCGAACGGGCCGACCGGCGCAGCGACATGTCAAGACTTGCTCTGGTTCGTCGCCCAGGGTGGTGACGGCAGCGGGGTGTTCGGCACGGGCACCCCTCGATCGGACCGTCATGACACGTGCTGCTCGACCGATCGCGCCTCCGCCGAAGCATGGTCGCGGCCGTCGTCCTCGCGGCCTCGATCGGCAACGTCGCGCCCACCACCGCAGCGGCCGCGGGCAGCGGCTCGCTGTTCGGCGGCGAGTTCGAAGTGGTCGTGGTCGACACGAGCACGCCGGTGCCGGAGATCCGCACCGAACAGGTGAACGCCGCCGAGTACGCGGCGATGGTCGCCGACGGCGACCCCGACACCGCGGTCGCCCGTCAGACGACCTACGTCCCCCTCGCCGCCGACCCCGTCCGCGACCTGCAATGGCAGCTCGACGAGATCGGGGTC
>JBILUM010000178.1:0-5813 GCA_044370995.1 Ilumatobacteraceae bacterium
GAGCACGGCTGGCCCTGCCACGGGGTCGCGTCGGCCTCGGTGGTGGTGCGTCCGCCGTTGAACCCGCTGCCGCCGAACTGCACGGCGTCGGTGTCGACGACGATGTCCCACGAGCCGGCCCACGGCAGGCCGACGCGAGAGCCACCGCGCGGCACCGGCGTGAAGTTGACCGAGCATGCCACGGCGTGGTTGCCGCCGTTGGCCCAGCGCAGGAAGCCGTACACCGAGTTCTCCGCATCGTCGGCCTCGAGCCACTGGAAGCCCATCGGATCCTGGTCGCGCTCCCACACCGCCGGCCACTCATCGGAGGCGGCGTTGAGCGCGGTGACGAGATCGCGGACGCCCCGGTGCGGGGCATGATCGAGGAGGTGCCACGGCAGCCCCGCTGCGTCGTTCCACTCGGTCCACGACGCGAGCTCGGCCCCCATGAACACCAGCGGCGAGCCGGGCAGCGCCCACATCCACGCGTAGAGCGCGCGGAGGTTGGCGAAGCGCTGCCAGTCGTCGCCCGCCATCTTCGCGAGCATGCTGCCCTTGCCGTGGACGACCTCGTCGTGGCTGAGCGGGAGCACGAACCGTTCGGTGAAGGCGTAGAGCAGACCGAAGGTGAGCTCGTGGTGGTGCCACCGGCGGTGCACCGGATCGTTCTTCAGGTACCCGAGGGTGTCGTGCATCCACCCCATGTTCCACTTGTGGGTGAAGCCGAGGCCGCCGAACTCGGGCGGGTGGGTGACCTTCGGCCACGACGTGCTCTCCTCGGCGATCATCATCGTGCCCGGACACTCCGCGCCCACGACACCGTTCAGTTGGCGGAGGAACTCGATCGCGGCCAGGTTCTCACGTCCCCCGAACTCGTTCGGTATCCACTCGCCCTCCTTGCGGGAGTAATCGAGGTACAACATGCTGGCCACGGCGTCGACGCGCAGCCCGTCGATGTGGAACTCCTCCAGCCAGTAGAGGGCGTTGGCGACCAGGAAGTTGCGCACCTCGTTGCGCCCGTAGTTGAAGACGTAGGTGCCCCAGTCGGGGTGCTCGCCCTGACGCGGATCGGCGTGCTCGTACAGCGCGGTGCCGTCGAAGCGGGCCAGGCTCCATCGGTCCTTCGGGAAGTGCGCCGGCACCCAGTCGAGGATGACCCCGATGCCGCGGCGGTGCAGCGCGTCGACGAACGCACGGAAGTCGTCCGGTGCGCCGTACCGCGCCGTGGGCGCGTAGTAGCCCGTGACCTGGTAGCCCCACGACCCGCCGAAGGGGTGCTCGGCGACCGGCAGGAGTTCGACGTGGGTGAAGCCGAGCGCGCTCACGTGGTCGGCGATCGCGTCGCCCATCGACCGATAGTCGCTCACCCCGTGGCGCCAGGAACCCAGGTGCACCTCGTAGATCCGCAGCGGCCGTGCGGTGTCCGACGCACGGTTCGCGAGCCAGGCCTCGTCGCCCCACACGTAGCCGCTGCGGCCGGCCACGACGCTCGCATCCGACGGCGGGCACTCCGTCGAGGTGGCCATCGGGTCGGCCTTCATCACGACCTGGCCGTCGGCACCGTGGACGAGGTACTTGTAGCGATGCCCGGGCCGGGCATCGGGGCAGATCACCGACCACACGCCCGAGCTCGCCTGCGGGGCGAGCGCCACGGGCACCCACCCGTTCCAGTCGCCCACCACCTCGACGCCGCGAGCGTTGGGTGCCCACACCGCGAAGCGGATCGTGCCGTCGTCGAGTTGGACCGCACCGAGCACCTCCCAGAGACGCCGATGGGTCCCTTCGCCGAGCAGGTGGAGATCGAGATCCGGGAGCAGCACGCCGCGAGCGTAGGTGATTCGAGCCCCACGCATCCGAGAGCCGTCAGCGAGCCATCAGCGAGCCATCAGCGAGCGATGCGGGCGCACGGCGGGGGTGGGCCACCGCACTACGGTCGGGGCAATGCGCGTGCTCATGCTCTCGTGGGAGTACCCGCCGTTCGTCGTCGGTGGCATCGCCGCCCACGTCGACGGCCTGACGAAGGCGATGGCCCGCGCCGGCCACGATGTGGTCGTCATCAGCTTGCAGCGCCAGGAGCCGGGGGCGCCCGATGTCGCCGACGACGAGGTGGTCGACGGCGTCCGCGTGTTGCGTGCCTCGACCGATCTCCCGTGGCTGCCCGACGACGACCTCGTCGCCCGGATGGCGTCCGCGAACCACCAGTTGGTGGGGATGGCCGCCCGGCTCGGCGACTGGCGACCCGACGTCGTCCACGCCCACGACTGGTTGGTGGCCTGGGCCGGCGACACCCTGAAGACGCTGTGGGGTCTGCCCCTGGTGGCCACGATCCACGCCACCGAACGGGGCCGCCACGGCGGCCACGTGCCGATGGGCATGCCGGCGGCGATCAACGCGGTCGAGTGGTGGCTCACCTATCAGGCCCGCGAGGTCATCGCCTGCTCGCGCTTCATGGTCCGTGAGGTCGTCGGCGGGTTCGAACTGCCGATGGAGAAGGTGCACCTGGTGCCCAACGGTGTCGACCCGGCGCTCTGGAAGCTGCCGCCGGCGACCGGCGATCGCGAGCCGCTCGTCGTGGCGTGGGGGCGGGTCCAGTACGAGAAGGGCTTCCAGGTCCTCGTGCGCGCCATCGCCGAACTCCGCAGCCGGGTGCCCGACGTGCGGTGCATCATCGCCGGGCGCGGGAGCTACCTGCCCGAACTGCAGACGCAGATCGATGTCGAGGGCGTCACCGACATCGTCGACCTCGCCGGGTTCGTCCCCGACGACGACCTGCGCCGAATCCTGCGACGCGCCGGGTGCGTGATCATCCCGTCGCTGTACGAGCCGTTCGGCATCGTGGCCCTCGAGGGCATGGCCGCGGGCGCGCCGACGATCGTGGCGCGCACGGGCGGCCTGGCCGAGATCGTCGACGGCACCGATGCGGGGCTGCTGTTCGAGCCCGGCAACCACCACGACCTCGCCGACCGGATCGAGCAGGTGCTGGCCGATCCCGCGGGTGCCGCGGCAATGACGGCGCGCGCTGCCACGCTCATCGAGGACCACTACACGTGGGCGGCGATCGCCGCGGCGACCGTCACGGTGTACGAGACCGCCCGACGCTGACGCTGACGTCGACGTTCCACCGGTTCCACACCGTTTCCACTCGATTCCACGGTTGTTCCAGCCGACTTCCATCTTCTTCCACCGGGGCGCCGAGCGTCGCCGCCCACGACAGCAGCGACTCCGCCGCGCTGATCACATCACACCAGCTCAGAGGCATGAGCAGCCGTCGGCGTGCCGGAACGACAGCGGCCGTCACCCGGCCCGGCAGCACGCCGGACTCGCACTCTTCACACGCTCTTGACGGCTGGGGTCGGTGATTTCCACTACCCTCGGTGGCCATGCGTGCCGTCCGACATTTCACCGTCGTGCCCGCGATCCCGCCGACGCTCGAGTCGCTGCGTCAGGTCGCCACCAACCTCCACTGGACCTGGGATCGCGAGACCAAGCACCTGTTCGACCGGCTCGATCCCGTCCAGTGGGCGGCGTCGGGCCACGATCCGCTGCGGCTGCTGGCCTCGATCGAGCCCGACCGTTGGGCGGCACTCGCCGCCGACGATTCCATCGTCGAGGCCGCCCGCGCCGCCACGGCCCGCCTCGACGCCGCGACCCAGGAGCCGCGTTGGTTCCAGGGGCGCACCGGCTCGCCGCTGCACCTCGTCGCCTACTTCTCCCCCGAGTTCGGCATCAGCGAGACGCTCCCCCAGTACAGCGGCGGCCTCGGCATCCTCGCCGGCGACCACCTGAAGGCCACCAGCGACCTCGGCGTGCCGCTCGTCGCGATCGGTCTGCTCTACGCCGAGGGCTACTTCCGCCAGCGGCTGAACGCCGACGGCTACCAGGAGGAGCGTTTCCCGCGCCTCGACACGAGCGGCCTGGCCCTCTCCGACACGGGCGTCCAGGTCGAGGTCGACATCGCCGGTGACACGGTGAAGGTGCGGGCGTGGGAGGTCGAGGTCGGGCGCGTCAAGCTGTACCTGCTCGACACCGCTGTCGACGGCAACAGCCCCGACGGGTTCGGCATCACCAACCGCCTCTACGGCGGCGATGCCGAGCACCGCCTCCGCCAGGAGATCGTCCTCGGCATCGGCGGGGTGCGCGTCCTGCGCGCCCTCGGCCTCGAACCCGAGGTGTTCCACACCAACGAGGGCCACGCCGGCTTCCTGTCGCTCGAGCGCATCCGCGAGCTCGTGTCCGGCGCTGGTGGGCGGGCCCCGCTCAGCTTCGCCGAGGCCGTCGAGGCGGTCCGCTCCGGTGGCGTGTTCACCACCCACACGCCGGTCCCGGCCGGCATCGACCGCTTCGAGCGGTCGGTGATGGAGCGGTACTTCGGCCAGTTCGCGCTCGCGTGCGGCACCGACTTCGACACCCTGATGAGCCTCGGGCACCGGCCCGACGAACCCGATGACACCCGCTTCAACATGGCGGTCATGGGCCTGCGTCTCGGCGGCCGTTCGAACGGCGTCGCCCAGCTCCACGGCGAGGTGAGCCGCGAGATGTTCGGCGGCCTGTGGCCCGACATCCCGGTCGACGAGGTCCCGATCGGCGCGATCACCAACGGCGTGCACGCGCACACCTGGGTCAGCGACCCGATCGATGCCATCCTGCGCGGCTCCGTCGGCGGCGTGTGGGACGGCGCCGATGCCGCGTCGTGGAAGGGCGTCGAGTCGGTGCCCGCGGCCGACATCTGGGCCGCTCGCCGCATCGGCCGCGCCCAGCTCGTCGAGTTCGTCCGCTCCCGCCTCGGCGACGCCCTGCTCGACCCCGACGCGCTCACGATCGGCTTCGCCCGTCGCTTCGCCACCTACAAGCGGGCGACGCTGCTGTTGTCGCAGCCCGATCGTCTGCGCGAGATGCTGCTGAGCGCCGATCGCCCCGTGCAGTTCGTGTTCGCCGGCAAGGCCCACCCGGCCGACCAGCCCGGCAAGGACATGATCCGCGAGATCGAGCTGTTCGCCCGCCATCTCGATGTCGGCCACCGGTTCCTGTTCATCCCCGACTACGACATGGCCGTCGCCCGCCTGATGTACCACGGCTGCGACGTGTGGCTGAACAACCCGCGCCGGCCGCTCGAGGCGTGCGGCACCAGCGGCATGAAGGCCGCGCTCAACGGTGCGCTCAACTGCAGCATCCTCGACGGCTGGTGGGACGAGTGCTTCGACGGCGAGAACGGGTGGGCCATCGCGTCGGCCGACGACGATCCCGACACGTCGCGTCGCGACCTGCGCGAGGCGACCAGCCTGTTCGGTCTGCTCGAGCGCGAGATCGTGCCGTTGTTCTACAACCGTGATGCCTCGGGCGTGCCCCACGGCTGGGTCGACACGATGAAGCACAACTGGACGTCCCTCGGGCCGTTCGTCACGGCGGCGCGCATGGTCCGCGACTACGTGACCGAGCTGTACGAGCCGGCCGCTGCCAGCGCTGCGGCCACCTCGGCCGACGACTGGGCCCAGGCCCGCTCGCTCGCCTCGTGGAAACAGTCGATCAACGCGAACTGGAACAACATCCGGGTCACCAGCGTCGACGGTGACACCGGGTCGGCGCACGAGGGCGACGAGCGCACCGCTCGCGCCCACGTCTACCTGAACGGGCTGCATGCGAGCGACGTGAACGTGCAGTTGCTGCACGGTTCGATCGACTCCACCGGCGAGTTCGTGGGCCGACCGGAGGCGATCTCGATGATGCCGGCCGGTGGCGACCTGTACTCGTGCACCTATCGCGTGCATGCCGCAGGCCCCTACGGGTTCACGGTCCGTGTGCTGCCCACCCACCCAGCCCTCATCTCCGCAGTGGAG
>JBILUM010000179.1:0-5806 GCA_044370995.1 Ilumatobacteraceae bacterium
TGATGCGGTCGATCGTGGGTGACTCGACGCGTCCGGTGGTGTCGTAGCTGGCGTGCGCGTCGAGGTACGCCATCGCCTCCGTGAGGTTCATCGTCGGGGTCCGCTGCTCGAGGTGCGCGTGCTCGGCGAGCCGGGGACTCAGGACGCCGCGCGGCGCGGGCGCGTGTTGCGCGTGGGCTCGCGGGGCACGAGGGTGGGGTTCACCTTCGTGCGCACCGTGTCGGCGTCGATGACGACGCGTCCCACGTCGCTGCGGCCGGGCAGCTCGTACATCGTGTCGAGGAGCACCTCTTCGAGGATCGCCCGCAGACCGCGCGCGCCGGTGGCCCGCAACAGCGCCTGATCGGCGATCGCCTCGAGCGCGTCCTGGGTGAAGTCGAGCTCGACGTCTTCGAACTCGAAGATCTTCTGATACTGCTTGACCAGGGAGTTCTTCGGCTCGACGAGGATCTTGGTGAGCGCGTACTGGTCGAGGCTGCGCACCGCGCCGATCATCGGCAGACGACCGATGAACTCGGGGATCATGCCGAACTTCAGCAGGTCCTCGGGCAGGACCTTGGTGAACAGCTCACCCGCGTCCTTCTCGGCCTTCGAGCGGACCGTGCCGTGGAACCCGACGCCCTTGTGGCCGATGCGCTGCTCGATGATCTGCTCGAGGCCCGCGAAGGCACCACCACAGATGAACAGGATGTTCGTCGTGTCGATCTGGATGAACTCCTGGTGCGGGTGCTTGCGCCCGCCCTGGGGCGGCACCGACGCCTGGGTGCCCTCGAGGATCTTCAGCAGCGCCTGCTGCACGCCCTCGCCGCTGACGTCGCGGGTGATCGACGGGTTCTCGCTCTTGCGGGCGACCTTGTCGATCTCGTCGATGTAGATGATGCCGGTCTCGGCCTTCTTCACGTCGAAGTCGGCGGCCTGGATCAGCTTGAGCAGGATGTTCTCGACGTCCTCGCCCACGTAGCCGGCCTCGGTGAGCGCTGTGGCGTCGGCGACGGCGAACGGGACGTTCAGGAGACGGGCGAGGGTCTGGGCGAGGTGGGTCTTGCCGCACCCGGTGGGGCCGAGGAGCAAGATGTTGCTCTTCTGCAGCTCGACCTCGTCACGACGGCCGACGCCGGCGTTCTGCTGGTACTGGATGCGCCGGTAGTGGTTGTACACCGCGACCGACAGGATCTTCTTGGCCTCGTCCTGGCCGACCACGTAGTCGTCGAGGAAGGTGCGGATCTCGATCGGGGTGGGGAGCTCGTCGAAGCGCAGCTCGTTGCCCTCGGTGAGCTCCTCTTCGATGATCTCGTTGCAGAGGTCGATGCACTCGTCGCAGATGTACACGCCCGGGCCCGCGATGAGCTTCTTGACCTGCTTCTGGCTCTTGCCGCAGAAGCTGCACTTCAGCAGTTCACCGGTGTCCCCGAACTTCGCCACGATGCCTGTCCCCTCCGTCGTTCCTGTCGTCCCGGTCCCGGTCGTCCGGTCTCAGCGGATGGGACCGGTGCGGTCGACGTTCGCACGCGACGACAGCACGTCGTCGATGATGCCATACTCGATGGCCTCCTGTGCTTCCATCACGAAGTCGCGATCGGTGTCCTTGTGGACCCGCTCGATCGACTGGCCCGTGTGCAGGGAGAGGATCTCCTCGAGCAGCTCGCGCATGCGCAGGATCTCCTTGGCCGCGATCTCGAGGTCGGTGACCTGGCCGTAGCCCACCTGGCCGTAGGGCTGGTGCAGCAGGATGCGGCTGTGCGGCAGGGCGAGGCGCTTGCCCTTGGTGCCGGCGGCGAGCAGCACGGCCGCGGCCGACGCGGCCTGGCCGAGGCAGATGGTCGCGATGTCGTTCTTGATGAACTGCATCGTGTCGTAGATGGCGAACAGCGCCGTGATGTCGCCACCGGGGCTGTTGATGTAGATGTTGATGTCCTTGTCGGGGTTCTCCGACTCGAGGTGGATCAACTGGGCGCAGATCACGCTGGCGACGGTGTCGTCGATCGGCGTCTGCAGGAAGATGATGTTGTCCTTCAGCAGGCGGCTGTAGAGGTCGTACGTGCGCTCGCCGCGGCTGGTCTGCTCGACCACATACGGCATCGGGATGGAGTTGCGCATCTCAGTCATGGTCGTGCCCCTCATGGTCATCGTGGTCGTGGTCGTGATCGTCTGCGTGATCGTGTGCGTGGCCGTGACCACCATCTTCGTCGTGGGTGTCACCGAGGATCAGGTCACGGTCGACGGGCTCGCCCTCGAGGTCGACGATCTCGACATGGTGGATCAGCCAGTCGAGCGCCTTCGACTTGCGGATCTGCGACATCAGGTCGGTCACCGCGTCGTTGGCCTCGTAGGCCCGCTTGACCTGCTTGGCCTTCTGCTGGACCTGGACCGCGATGCGCTCGTACTCGGCGTCGAGGTCGTCCTCGGTGGCCTCGATCCCCTCGGCGACCGCGACGGCGCGGAGGGCGAGGTCGACCTTGACGGCCTTCTCGGACTGCACCCGCAGCGTCGCGATGAACGACTCGGCGTCCTGGCCGGTGGCGGCGAGCCACTGGTCGATGGAGATGCCCTGCTGCTGGAACTGCTGGATCGTGTTCTGGATACGGGCCTGCAGATCGCCGTTCACCATCGACTCCGGCGCGTCGACGTCGACGAGCTCGGCGAGGGCGGTGGTGACCCGGTCGATGAAGGAGTTGCGCGCCTGGTTGAGCTTGGACGCACCGATGCGCTCGGCGATCGACGCCCGATACGCCTCGACGGTGTCGAACTCGCCGATGTTCTCGTCGACCCAGGTGTCGGTGAGCTCGGGCAGCACCATCTCCTGCACGTTGCTGACGGTGACCGCGAAGTCGGCCGCCTCGTCGGTGCCGTTCGGGGTGGCCGTGAAGGCGAGATCGGCGCCCTTGGTGGCGCCGAGCAGCTCGGCGTCGAACGTGGGTGCGACCCAACCCTGGCCGACCTCGTACAGCCAGTCCTCGGTGGTGAGCCCGATGACGGGTGCGCCGTCGCGGGTGCCGTTGAGGTCGATCGTGACGTGGTCGCCCGACTGCACCGGACGGTCGGCGTCGACGAGCGAGCCGTGGCGGCGCAGCTCGGCGCGGACGGCCTGGTCGATGTCGTCGTCGGAGGCGACGGGCGAGGCGAGCTCGACACGCAGACCGCCGTAGCCGGGGACGGTGATCTCGGGGCGCACTTCGCACGTGGCATCGAAGCTGACCGGACCCTCCTCCTCGCCGCCGGTGATCTCCACCTGCGGGGTGGCGATCAGGTCGATGTCGTGCTCGCGCACGGCGCTCGCCAGGTAGACGGGGATCGCGTCGCGCAGTGCCTGCTCGCGGGCGGGAGCGAGGCCGATGCGGGCCTCGAGCACCTTGCGGGGCACCTTGCCGTTGCGGAACCCCGGCAGGCGGACCTCGGTGGCGATCTTGCGGAACGCCTGGTCGATGTCGCGGTCGAACTCGGCTTCTTCGACGGTGAGCGAGAGCTTGACGAGGCGCTTGCCGGGGGCGTCCTCGAGGTTTTCCAGCGTGCTTTTCACAGGCTGTGGAGCCTATCCACGTGGTTGACGGTTCCCGGCGCTCCGCGTGAGACGCGACCGCGATGGACCTGCGACCGGCCGGGGCGATGGCGGATTGCGTGCTCGCGACCCCGGATCGGGCAGACTGTGGCCCTATGCCGACCTGGAAGCCCCACGCGCTGGCCAAGCCCCACGCCGATCAGCTCGAACTCCGTGCCAACGACAAGGTGCGCACCACCGTCGCACTGCCCGGCGTGCCGCTCGGCACCGAGGGCAAGGTGCTGCTCGCGAACGGCTTCAACTGGCTGCGCTACCGCGTGCTGTTCAGGAACGGAGTCGAGGTCGGCGATCTCGACGCTCGCCAGCTCGAGCCGTCCGGGCGCACCGCGAAGCGGCTCGCCAAGGCTGCGGCCAAGGCTCGCTGACCGCGTGCCCCATCGGCCGATCGCGATCCTCGCATGACACACACCTCGATCCGTCATCGTTTCCCGGGCGTCGCCGACGGCTGGTCCCGGTTCGACGCACCCGCCGGCACCCAGATGGTCGACGTCGCCATCGAAGCCACGTCGGCGTGGATGCGCAGCACCACCACCGCCTGCAGCGGCGGCTGGTTCGAGGCGTCGGAGGCCACCGGCGAGCTCGTCGGCAGGGCGCGAGCGATGGTCGGTCGCCTGTTCGGTGCCGATCCGGCCGGCGTCTGCTTCGGACCGAACATGACCACGCTCACGTTCTCGGTGAGCCGGGCCATCGGCGCCACGCTGCGCCCTGGCGACCGGGTCGTCGGCACCCGACTCGACCACGAGGCCAACGTCTCGCCGTGGCGCTACGCCTGTCAGGCGGCCGGCGCCGAGCACGTGCTCGCCCCGTTCGACACGGCCACCGGCACGTTGCCGCCCGAGCTCGTGATCGATCTGATCGACGAGCGGACGAAGTGGGTCACCCTGCCTGGCGCGTCGAACCTGCTCGGCACGGCACCCGATCTGAAGCCGATCATCGACGCCGCACACGCAGTCGGCGCGCGCGTGTACGTCGACGCCGTCGCGCTGGCGCCGCACCAACGGATCGACATCTCGGCGCTCGGCTGCGACGCGCTGGTCAGCTCGCCGTACAAGTGGTACGGCCCGCACAGCGGCGTCGTGTGGATCGATCCCGACCTGCTCGACGAACTCCCGGCGTTCAAGGTGCGTCCGGCGCCCGACGCGGGTCCCGGTCGGTTCGAGACGGGGATGCCCAACTACGAGGCGATCGCCGGCGTCGAGGCCACCGCGAGGTTCCTCGTCGAGGAGGGCATGGACCGCGTGGCCGCTGCCGAGATGGAGGTGTTCGCACCGCTGCTCGAGGGCCTGCAGTCGATGGCCGGCGTCACGGTGTACGGGCCGCAGGGCCTGCAGGGCCGCACCCCCACCGCTGCGTTCCGCGTCGACGGGGTCGCGCCGGCCGATGTCGCCCGTGCGCTCGCGGCGGAGCGCGTCGCGGTGTGGGACGGACACAACTACGCGGTCGAGGTCGTCGACTCGCTGGGTCTGAGCGACCAGGGTGGCGTGGTGCGGGCCGGGCTCGCCCGCTACATCGAACCCGACGACGTACAGCGACTGCTCTCGGTCGTCGAGCGTCTCGCTGCCTGGAGCTGATCCTCGCCCCGATCGCTCGAGCTGATCAGGGACGCCCCTTCAGGCGCTCACGTCCTTCTCGAGCTCGCGATCGTTGATCGGCTGCACGGGACGGTTGTTGGCCTCGCTGAACCGTGAGGTGAAGGCCTCCATCTGTTCGGTGCTCATCGTGATCGTTCCCTGCAGGACCGACCACTCCACGCCTTCCGAGCACGGGGGTGTGGTGAGCGAACCGTCGTAGCGATACGCGGCCGTCAGCTCCGGCAGGAAGGCCGCGATGTCGACCTGTCCGTACACCTTGTCCTCGATGTTCTTCTCGAGCGGCAACGAGTCGATGATGATGTCGAACGGCTGCCATGCGGGGCCTTCTTCGACGAGCACACCGAGCACCGCGAGCGAGCCGTCCTCCGCCTGGTGCACGAAGTGCCACTCCATCGGCCAGTGGTCGCCGTCGACCGTGTGCTCGCTGGGCGCGTGGAAGTGGAACTGGGCGAAGTCGTAGACCTTCCCGTCGAGCTCGAGCGTGCCGGCCTCGGGGACGTTGATCTGCACGGTGTGTCCGTTGTCGATCAGGGTCGCATCCGCGGGCACGTACTCGAGGATCGCATTGGGGAGGTCGAGGCCGACCGCACCGGTGAGGTCGATCGGCGACTGCTGGGTGCCCTCGCCGCATGCGCTGAACTCCTCCGAGAGTTCCTGC
>JBILUM010000180.1:0-5805 GCA_044370995.1 Ilumatobacteraceae bacterium
CCGACCCGTGGTACCTCGGCTACGTCACGGTGCACCCGGCCGGCGTCCAGCGCCCCGGGTCGTCGAACCTCAACGTGACCTCGCTCGACCAGATCGTGGCGAACCATGCGATCGTCCGGGCCGGCAACCGCGGGCTGGCGGTGTTCACCCAGTCGGGCTCGCACCTCGTCGCCGATGTCGCCGGGTGGTACCTGGGCACGCCCGAGCCGAGCACGCTGCCCGAGCGGTACACGGCGCCGACAGCACCCACGGCGGCGATCGGCATCGCTGCGCCGGGTGCCGGCATCGCGACGTCGATCGGCACGAACCGCAACATCAACGTCAACATCGACAGCGGCCGAGCCGGCCTGTGGATGGGATCGGGCCAACTCGGCATCGCCGAACACAACGTGTACTTCGCGCACCGCACGAGCCACGGCGGCGCGTTCCGCACCCTCGACCAGCTGACGATCGGCTCGACGTTCTCGATGGTCGGTGCCGACGGTCGCACGTACCAGTACCTCGTCACCCGCCAGGACGTGATCCTGCCCAAGCCGGCCGAGTTGTTGAAGGTCGTCGATGCGGCGGGCCCGATCACGGTGACGCTCGTCGCGTGCCACCCGCCGGGATCGATCCGCTATCGCCTCGCAGTGAGCGGGCGGCTGATCGGCGTGTCGGGCTGACCGCGTCGGCGGCCGCCGCCCTTCACCCACTGCCGACCGAACAGGTAGATCACCGGCAGGGTGAACAGCAACGGACCGACGATCGCGAGCGGGCGTGAGAGCCACCACCACAGATCGGGTGAGGTCGGCTCGTTGCGCTCGCCGGCGATCGCGTACTTCACCGCGCGGTGCAGCGCCATGCCCGTCGTGTGGAACAGGAACAGCGGCATCGAGAAGCGGTTGATCGTGTCGTTCGCCCGTTGCCATCCCGTTCGTTCGAGACGACGTTCCATCGACGGACGGAGGATCTCGGCCACGCCGGCCTGGAAGGCGACGAGCGCCACGATGCACAGCGACGGCGGGGCCATGTTCGAGCGTTCGCCGGGAACGCCGACCATCGAACCGGGGTAGAGCCCGCTGAACACGAGCCCGGCCAGCGCGAACATGCCGCCCCACATCAGCGTCCAGTCGATCCGTCGGGCGGCGTGGACGATGCGTTGGTAGAAGAAGCCGAGCTGGTGGCACAGGCCCCACACGAGCAGCATGTTCACCATGCCGAGCCACTCGAGGTCGTAGCGGAAGCGGGCGATGTCGATGCCCGCCGCGGCACCGGCGAGGAAGACGATGACGATCGCGTCGAACCGTTCGTGCAGCCAGAGGAAGACCGGCAGCAGCGCGACCAGGACCAGGTAGATGCCGATGAACCACAGCGGGCTGACGACCAGGAACACCGCCCGACCGATCCACGTGAAGTCGAACACCGCGCCGAGCACCGAACCGAGCACGAGCCACACGATCAGCAACGACAGCGCCGGCACGGCCAGGCGCTGCAGCCGACGGCCGACGAAGGCCCAGATGCTCACGCCTCGCGCTCGCGCCGCTGTCCAGGCCGTGAGGTGTGCGTAGCCGCCGATGTAGAAGAACAACGGCATCACCTGCAGCAGCCACGTCGCGAGCCACAGCCCGGTCGTGAAGCCGATCGGGTTGGTCGCGTGCGGTCCGTCGTCGCTCCAGATCACGATCGTGAAGACCCAGTGCCACAGCACCACGACCAGCAGGCTGAACGCACGGAGGAAGTCGACGTACGCGTTCCGCTGTCCTGACGTGCCCGGTGCGGTGCCCGGTGCCGGATCACCCGCTCCGTCGGCGGGGGTGGTGGCGGTACCCTCGGTCATCGATGGTCGATCGTAGGCCGCGGCCCGAGGCTGGGCAGTCCGCTGGGCAGTCCGCTGGGCCATCGCCGGCGACCGCGACGTTCGCTGCGGTCCTGGCGGTGCTGGTGGTGGCGAACGTCGTCTCGAATCGGGTGATCCCGGCACCGCTGTACGTCCCGTGGAACCTGGCCGTCGCCGCGATCCTGCTCGTCCTCGCCCGCCGCCGGGTCGACGACGCCGCCCTCGGCCTGGGGGAGTGGCGCCGCGGTGCGGCGTTCGGCGCGGTGCTCTCGGTCGCCACGCTCGTGGTGATGCTCGTCGCCCTCGCGATGCCGGTGTTCCGTCAGCTCTACGACGACCGTCGTGTCGACGACGACGTCGTGAACGTGCTGTACCAGGCGCTCGTCCGCGTGCCGTTCGGCACCGTGCTGCTCGAGGAGGTGGCGTTCCGGTCGGTGGTGCCGGCGTTGGCGGCCGAACGTCGAGGGGTGCTGCGCGGCAGCGTGATCGCGTCGGTGCTGTTCGGCCTGTGGCACGTGCTGCCGGCCTGGAACCTGAACGAGGCCAACCAGGTGGCGGGCGACATCTTCGGATCCGGCGTCGCCGGCACGGCGCTCACGGTGGCGTTCGGCGTGATCGGCACCACGTTCGCCGGCCTGTGGTGGTGCTGGATCCGCTACCGGTCGCGCAGCATCCTGGCCACGGTCATGGCGCACACGGCGACGAACACGATCGGCTACCTGCTCGCGTTCGCGGTCACGCGCTGACGGCGGCGAGCCGTTCGCGTGCGGCCTCGCCACGTCGGGCGACGGGCACGTGCTCGGCGCCGTCAGCCGCGGCGAGGCCCATCACCGGCATGTTGCTGTAGATGCACTCGTAGGCGCCGGCGGGCACCTTGTAGGTCTCGTGGTACACGCCGACGTCGCCGCTCGTGCCGACCTTGGCGTTGAAGTCGCGCCATGCCTGCAGGTGCGGATCGTCCTTGTCGCGTGCGAAGTGCTCGAGCTGTTCGAAGGTTCGCCAGTACTGGATGAGCGTGATCGTCCGGCCGGCCCACATGGTGCGGACACCGAGGAGCCCCTTCTCGGGATGGGACATCAGCTCGGCGATCATCGGGCCCATGGCGCGAGACACGGGGATCCACTTGTGCAGCTTCCAGAGTCTGTTGACGCGCATGCCGATGACGAACACGACGAAGTCGCCGTCGATCGAGGCCGAGAAGCGGCCGGGCTGGACCGTGAAGCGTGACATGGAGGACTCCTGCGGGGTGATGGGGTGCGACGGGACAACAGAATGGAGAGTGAAACTATCCGTTGATGGATAGTGACACTCACCATTCGCTGTGTCAAGCGCGTAGACTCGGGCCCGATGAAGATCGCCGCGCTCAGCAGCGCCACCGGGGCCAGCGTCGCCACGCTGAAGTACTACCTCCGCGAGGGGTTGTTGCACCCCGGTGTGGCCACCGCCGTCAACCAGGCCGACTACGACGACTCCCACGTCCGCCGCGTTCGCCTGGTGCGCGCGCTCGTCGAGCTCGGCCACCTCAGCATCGCCGAGGTCGCCGCGGTGATCGCCGCGGTCGACGACGAGGACGTGCCCATCCACGACGCGTTCGGCGTCACCCAGGACGCGATGGTGCCCGACCGGCCCCGCGACGACGAACCCCACGCTCTGGCACGATCGCTGGTCGAGGCCCTCGTGGTCCGTCACGACCTTCGGGTGCGGCCCGACGCCGAGGCGCGCAACATGTTGGCCGACGCATTCGTCCACATGGCCGAGTTCGGCATGGTCGACCTCGCCTCGCCGAGCGCCGACGGCGTCGCGCAGTTCGACGCCTTCGTCGAACTCTTCAAGCAGCGGGCCGACCAGGAGATCGCGTTCGTGCCCGACGCCCACCGGTCCGAGATGGTCGAGTACACCGTCGTGGGCACCCTCGTGGTCGAGGCGGCGATGAGCGCGATCCGCCGACTGGCGCTCGAGGACGCGAGCGAGCGGCGGTTCGGCGACAGCGCCCGCAGGTAGCCTCGGCGGGCGATGGACCAGCGTCCGATCGGCATGTTCGACAGCGGCTTCGGCGGGCTCACCGTCGCTCGCGCCGTCATCGACCTCCTGCCCGCCGAGGACATCGTCTACGTGGGCGACACCGGGCGATACCCCTACGGCTCGAAGCCGCAGGCCGACGTCGCCGGCTACGCCCGGCAGATCGCCCGGTTCCTCATCGACGAACACGATGCGAAGGTGATCGTCGTCGCGTGCAACACGGCCGCCTCGGCGGTCGACCTCGCCAGCGAACTGCCGGTCCCCGTCGTCGGCGTGATCGAGCCGGGTGCTCGCGCCCTCGTGTCGGCCACCCGTTCGGGCCACGTGGGGGTCATCGGCACCGTGGGCACCGTCGGTTCGGGCTCGTACCAACGGGCCGTGGCCGCGGCCGTCGACGACCTCGGCGCAGCCGAGATCGAACTCGCCTGCGCGGCGTGTCCCGGCTTCGTCGAGTTCGTCGAACGAGGCGTGGTCACCGGCGACGAGATCACCGTGCTGGCCGAGCGGCTGCTCGCCCCCGTGCGCGAAGCCAAGGTCGACACCCTGCTCCTCGGGTGCACCCACTACCCGTACCTCGCCCGTGTGATCGGTGAGGTGATGGGCAGCGAGGTGGTGCTCGTGTCATCGGCCGACGAGACCGCGTTCGCGCTCCGCACCCTGCTCGACGACACCGGCCTGGCCTGTCGATCCACCACGCGGGCGGGTCGGCACACCTTCCTCTCGTCGGGCGACGTCGACTGGTTCCGCGCCCTCGGCCGCCGCCTGCTCGGCCCCGAGCTCACCGAGGCCCTGCCGGTCTCGTTTCCCGATCCCTGAACGATCCCTTGCCGTCACCGCTCGATCGGCCACCATGCACCTGGCCGCACGAGCCACCCGCCAGAACTCCCTTCCCCTCCCACCGCCAGAACACTGGAGACCCACATGACCCGATTCGACGGACGCGCCGCCGACCACCTGCGCCCGATCACGTTCGAGCGCGACTACACCGAGATGGCCGCCGGCAGCGTCCTCGTGTCGTTCGGCAAGACCCGCGTGCTGTGCACCGCGTCGATCGACGAGAGCGTGCCGCGCTGGATGAAGGGCACCGGCAAGGGATGGGTGACGGCCGAGTACTCGATGCTCCCCGGCGCGTCGCCCGAGCGGATCGACCGCGAGGCGGCCAAGGGCAAGCAGAGCGGACGCACCGTCGAGATCCAGCGGCTGATCGGCCGCTCGCTGCGCGCCGCCTGCGACATGAAGCTGCTCGGTGAGCGCCAGGTGATCGTCGACTGCGACGTCCTCCAGGCCGACGGTGGTACCCGCACCGCGAGCATCTGCGGTGGCTACCTCGCACTGCACGACGCCCTCACCCGGCTGCAGCAGAACGGCGCGATCAAGCAGCACCCGCTGCACTCGTTCTGCGCCGCGATCAGCGTCGGCATCGTCAAGGGCACACCGGTGCTCGACCTGCCCTACGTCGAGGACTCCACGGCCGAGGTCGACATGAACGTGGTGATGCTGGGTCGCGAGGGCATGGAGCCGAGCTTCGTCGAGGTGCAGGGCACCGCCGAAGGCGTGGCGTTCAGCCGCAGCGAACTCGACGCGCTGCTCGAGCTCGCCTCTGGCGGCATCGCCGACATCATGAGCTACCAGGCACAGATGATCGCCGACGCGCCCACGCCGCGGCCGCTCGGCCGTTGAGCCCGGTGGATGGGCAGATGCAACTGGTCTGCGCCACGGCGAACGCGCACAAGGTCGACGAGATCGCCGCGGTCCTCGGTGACCTGGTCGACCTGCTGCCGCGCCCGGCAGACGTGCCCGACGTCGTCGAGGACGCGGGCACGCTCGAGGGCAACGCCCGGTTGAAGGCCCGCGCCATCTGCGACGCCACGGGGTTGCCGGCCGTCGCCGACGACACCGGTCTGTTCGTCGCCGCGCTCGACGGTGGGCCCGGTGTCGATACCGCGTACTTCGCCGGGCCCACGGCCACT
>JBILUM010000181.1:0-5793 GCA_044370995.1 Ilumatobacteraceae bacterium
GTCGCAGTCGTGCTGGCGTTCACGCTGTTCGGCCGAGCGTTGGAGGAGATCCTCGATCCCCGGTTGCGTGAGCGATGAGCGTCCTCGAGCTGCGCGACCTGTCGGTGACGTACCGCACCGAGGGCGGTGATGTGCCGGCCGTGCGCGGCGTGAACCTGACGATCGAGGCCGGTGACACCGTGGGCCTGGCCGGGGAATCGGGGTGCGGCAAGAGCACCATCGCCGGCGCCGTGCTGCGCCTGTTGCCGGCCGGCACGCGGGTGGACGGACAGGTGCTCCTCGACGGTGAGGACGTGTACGAGATGAAGCCGGGTCGCCTGCGCGCCGTTCGATGGACCAGCGCAGCGATCGTGTTCCAGGGTGCGCAGAACTCGCTCAACCCGGTCCGCCGGATCGGTACCCAGATCGCCGAGGCGATCCGCACCCACGGCAGCGTCGACGATCGCGCCATCGCGGCTCGGGTGGGTGAACTGCTCGAACAGGTCGGCATCCCGGCGTCGCGCGCGAGTCGCTATCCGCACCAGCTGTCGGGTGGACAGCGCCAGCGCGTGCTCATCGCCCTTGCCCTGGCGTGCGAGCCGAAGCTGTTGATCGCGGACGAGCCGACCACCGCGCTCGACGTCATGGTGCAGGCCCAGGTGCTCGACCTGCTCGCGTCGCTCCAGCGCGACCATGGCCTGGCGATGCTCTTCATCACCCACGACCTGTCGGTGCTCACCCACGCCTGTCGCCGTCTGGCCGTCATGTACGCCGGCCGCATCGTGGAGACAGGGCTGGGCGTCGATGTGTTCCGCGACCCCCAGCACCCGTACAGCCGGGCACTCGCCGGGGCGTTCCCCACGATCGGCGATCCTGCGTCACGACTGCATCCGAGCGGGCTCGCGGGTGACCCGCCCGATCCGTCCGCGCTGCCCTCGGGGTGTCCGTTCCACCCTCGGTGCACGATCGCTGTCGACGCCTGCCGGACCGTGGACGTGCAGCTGCGCCCCACGGGTCCTGAGGCGTCGGCGGCGTGTGTCCACGTGGAGGACCGATGAGCGGCACCGAACAGACGGCGTCGAGCGACTCCATCGTGTCGGTCCGCCAGGTGCACGTGCGCTACGGCGGTGGTTCGGCGCCGGTCCGCGCCGTCGACGGCGTCGATCTCCAGCTCGCCCGTGGCGAGGTCCTCGCGCTCGTGGGCGAGTCGGGATGTGGCAAGACGACGCTCATCCGGTCGATCATCGGCTTGGAACCGCTGGCCGACGGGTCGATCGTCGTGGACGGTCACGCCGTCACGCGCAACTCCCGAGAACTCCGTGCGCTGCGGCAGCGGGCACAGATGATCTTCCAGGACCCGACCAGCGCGCTCAACCCGCGCCACACGATCTTCGACGCCGTCGCCGAGGGACTGCGAATCCATCGGGTCGATGGTGACGAGACGGAGCTCGTGACGGCCGCGCTCGCGAGCGCCGGTCTGCGACCGCCGGAGCGCTACCTGCGCCGATACCCGCACGAGCTCTCGGGCGGGCAGCGCCAACGCGTGCTGATCGCCGCAGCGATGGCGCTCGAGCCGGCCGTGCTGCTCGCCGACGAGCCGGTCGCCAGTCTCGACGCGTCGATCCGCGGTGAGATCCTGGCGCTGATGCGCTCGTTCGTGGACACCCACGGGGTGAGCATCATCGCCGTCACCCACGATCTGGGTCTCGCGTGGAACATCGCCGATCGCGTCGCCGTCATGTACCTCGGCCGCATCGTCGAGCTCGGACCCACCGAGGTGGTGCTCGAGGACCCGCAGCATCCGTACACCCGAGCGCTGCTGAGCGTCGTGCCCGAGACGCGCAAGCTCGAACAGCAGATCCTGCAGGGCGAGACGCCTGATCCGAGCCGCGTGCCGTCTGGCTGCCGGTTCCATCCGCGCTGCCCGGTGGTCGCATCCGGTGAGGCCGCCCGGTTGGGCATCGAGGCTCGCTGCCGGGGCGAGGATCCCTCGCTGACCGAACGCGGTCCCGGCCACACCGCTGCTTGTCACCTGTGAGGTCGAGGTCGTCCCCGGTCGGTCAGCGCGGCAGCACGTCGGTCCAGGTCCGCTCCGCGAACTGCTCGCCGTCGCGGGCCGCCGTGAGCGTCAGTTCGACGTGGAACGCGTCGGCGTCGCTGCGGATCGACAGCGTCGACTCGGTGCTGCACACCGTGTTGGAGCCGTCGGCGAGCGGCAGCGTGAGATCGAACCGGGATCGTCCTCGGGCCCATCCACGCGACAGGTCGGTGGTGCTGATGCCGAGCGACCCTTCGTAGACGTCGTCGATCATGATGCCGTCGTGGCCCTCGTACCGGCCGCCGTATCGGCTGTGCACCCGGCTCTCCCGAGCGAGCACGTCGTGCTCGTAGCGCCACTCGACCCCCTCGGCGTCGCCGTCGCTCGGTCCGGGGCCGGGGACGAACTCGTGGGTGAGTGCCGGCAGCTCGTCGGCCACCGGAAGGTCGAGCGTGACCGACCCTCGGTCGATGCCCAGCGAGAACGGCTGCGCCGGCGGCCAGCAGTTCGGCCAGTCGGTGCCCGCGATCGCCAACCGCAACCGGTGTCCGGGGACGAACGTCCACGTGGTCGCCTCGAACCCGATGCGGACGTCGAGCCACTCGCCCGGCACCAGCGGAGACGGCTCACGGCCCGGTGCACCGAAGGAGTCCGACGGCCAGCAGCCGAGCTGGGTGAGGTCGAGCATGCCGCGGGTGATGAGCGTCGACGTACCGTCGGGTGCTACGTCGCACAGCTTCACCGAGACGTGTCCCACTGCGGCCGACGACCGCACCCGCAGCGACACCGAAGCGTTGCCGAGCAGCATCACCTCCGACGCGTGCGTCCAGTCGTAGGTGATCGACGCGGCGTTGTCGGCGCGCTGGTCGAGCGGCTGTCCCCACGGCAGTCCGCCCGCGCACGAGTTCCATGCCCACATGCCCGTGTCGCCACGCACGTCGAGCTCGTCGACCTGGCCGTCGCTCTGCCCGTCGACCGACGTCACCCGTCGCTGCACCGTGCGGCAGCCGGGTGCGGGCCAGGTGTCGAACTCGTGCCACGTCCCCTCGTGGTGGGCCAGGTCGGGCTCGGGCCGAGAGGGTCGACGAACGAACACCTGGGCGCGATGTGCGCTCGACGGCTCACCGTCGCGGAGGTGCTCGTGGAAGAACGCCATGATCTCGCGGTCGCTGTCGACGTTCGGTCCGGGCCGTGCGGTCGACGGGTCCTTGTGCACCCACGGCCCGGCGAGCAGCCGCCAGGGCACGTCGAGGCGTTCGACGGTACGGAACGTGTTGTTGCGGTAGCCGTCGGCCCAACCGGCGATCAGCATCGTCGGACAGTCGATGCGTGCGTACCCCTCGCCGTCCGGACCGAGGCGCACCGACCCACGTCGCCAGGTCTCGTCGTCGAGCGGATGGCGGAGCCATTCGAGGAGCCACGGCGGCGACACGTCGACACGACGGTGCCACTCGGCCTCCCAGTCCTCGCCCCAGCGTGACGGCACCGGTGGCAGCGCGTTCATCGGCACCATGTAGAGCGGGTAGTCGATGAGGTCGAGGGCCCGGAGGACGCCGCCGCAGTAGTGGACGTCGTCGGTGTAGCGATCGTCCGTGGCGTACATCGCCGCGATCGCGCCCAGTTGTGGCACGCCGTCGGCCGCCATGTGCAGCGAGTTGAAGCCGGAGTACGAGGTGCCGAACATGCCGACCCGCCCGGTCGACCACGGCTGTTCCGCGATCCACTCGATCACCGTGCGCAGGTCGTCGCGTTCGAGGTCGGTGTACTCGTCCACGAGGGTGCCGCCCGAGCTGCCGGTGCCGCGCAGATCGAGCCGGACGACCGCGAACCCGCCCTCGCGTGCAAAGCGGAGGTAGCTGTCGTCGTACGACGCGGTGATGTCGTCCATGCGGTAGGGCAAGGCCTCCATCAGGGTGGCGAAGGGGCCGTCCCCGGCCGGCAGATGGAGGGCGATCGCGAGCGGCGTGCCGTCGGATGCTTCGACCATGAGCCGCTGGACGGTGACGTTGCCTGTGGGCGGATCCTCTGAATCCTGCATGGCCGTTCAGAGTAGCGTCACACCGTGGAGCGATCGTCGGGAGGACTCGATGGGTGAGAGCCGTGCAGTGGTGGTGGTCGGGCTCGGCGGGCTCGGCTCGGCGACGTCCTACTGGTTGGCGAAGCAAGGGATCGACGTACTCGGCCTCGAGCAGTTCGAGCTCGGACACGTGCGCGGTGCGTCGCACGACCACTCGCGCATCATCCGCCGCAGCTACCACACCCCCGGCTATGTCGATCTGGCCGCCGGCGCGTACGACGCGTGGCGAGCCGTCGAGCGTGACGCCGACGCCGAGATCATCACGCGCACCGGTGGGATCGACCTGTTCCCCGCCGACGCTGCGATCGACGCGACGACGTACACCTCGAGCCTCACGGCCGCCGGCGTGCCGTTCGACTGGATCGACGGCGAGGAGGTGCGTCGCCGGTGGCCGGCCTTCGCTGCGGGTGATCTGCTCACGGGCGACGTCCATGCGATCCAGTGCGACGACACCGGGATCGTGCCCGCCGGCCGTGGCACCGCGACCATGCAGCGCTTCGCGGTCGAGCACGGCGCCGAGCTGCGTCCGCACACCCCGGTGCGCGAGCTCCGCGTCGTGGACGGCGAGGTGGAGGTGGTGATCGATGACGTCGAGGTCATCCGCGCGGGTCATGTCGTGGTGACCGCCGATGCGTGGACCAACCGACTGCTCGCACCGCTCGGTCACGAGGTGCCGCTCGCCGTGACCCGCGAGCAGGTGAGCTACTTCCCGCACGCCGATCTCGACCGCTTCGCGATCGGTCGTCTGCCGGTGTGGATCTGGATGGACGACCCCAGCTTCTACGGGTTCCCCGTGTACGGCGTGACCGACGCGCTGAAGGGCGCCGAGGACTGCGGTGGCGCCGAGGTCGATCCCGACACGCGCACGTTCGACCCCGACCCGACGATGGAGCAGCGGCTCGCAGCATTCATGGAGCGCCTCGTCGGCGGTGGGTTCGGCGCGCCTCGCACGACCACCTGCCTGTACACCCTCACCTCCGATCGCGACTTCGTGTGCGACCGTGTGCCGGGCATCCCGCAGATCTCGGTGGGACTCGGTGCCGCACACGGGTTCAAGTTCGCCTCGTGGTTCGGTCGCGAGCTCGCCGCGCTGGCGACCGGTGCCCCGGTTCGCCACGAGCTGGCGCCGTTCTCGATGGAACGCGAGTCGCTGTACGTCCCCATCTCCCGCGAGGCCTGGTTCGTCTGAACCCCTTCCGACGCCGGGGCGTGTTGGTATGGGCCCTGCCGGGCCTCGTCGCTCTTCGGTTCGGTTCATCGGCACGTCACATGGGTGGTGCGATGCGGGTGCCGTCGGGTCGGAAGGTGGCGATGATGCCGTCGGCGAGTCGTCGGACCTTGACCTTGGCGAGGTAGCGCCATCGGTTGTGGTGTCCGCAGGCGAGGGCGCCGTTGCACACACAGGTCTCACCGCCTTCTGAAGCGGGGGTCAGGTGGTCTGTTTGGCATTTGGTGGCGGGGACGATGCATCCGTCGCTCGTGCAGTGCGTGGCGGTCATCAACACTGCGTCGCGGATCGCTCTGGTGAACAGCCGTTGCGCGGACGACATCGCTGTCGGGAGCCCGTCCTTGCCGCGGAGCACGATGCGGATCTTGCCGGCGAGGCCGGCGAGGACTGCGTCGCGGAGGGCGATCGGGTCGCCGTCGAAGGTCTGACAGAACGCCCGATCGGGCCCGAACGGCGACCTGACCGGTGCCA
>JBILUM010000182.1:0-5785 GCA_044370995.1 Ilumatobacteraceae bacterium
GGGACCCCCGCCCCGCCCAACACACCCCCCCGCGGCCGGGGTGACAGCCGGGGCCGTGCCGCGTCCGGCGGTACGCTCCGGGGTATGACCACCCGGCCACCATTCTCGTCCGCACTCGTCACCGGCGCTTCGAGCGGGATCGGTGAGGCGATGGTGCACCGACTCGCCGAGCAGGGCGTCCCACAGGTGATCGTCGCCCGTCGCGCCGATCGACTGCGCGAGCTCGCCGGTGCGCATCGTGACGTCGAGGTGCTCGTCGCCGACCTCACCACCGACGAGGGCATGCGTGCAGTCGCAGTTCGTATCGCCAGCACCGCCGAGCCCGTCGATCTGGTCGTGAACAACGCCGGATTCGGCACATCCGGCGAGTTCCACCTCCTCGATCCCGACCGCCTCGACGACGAGATCCACCTCAACATCCGCGCGCTCACCCGCCTCAGCCATGCCGCGCTCGCCTCGATGGTGCCGCGTGGTCGCGGCTACCTGCTCAACGTCAGCAGCGTGGCGAGCTTCCAGCCGGCACCGAAGCTCGCCGTGTACGCAGCGACGAAGGCCTACGTCACCAGCCTCACCGAGAGCCTCCACGAGGAGGTGCGCGGCACCGGCGTCCACGTCACGGTGCTGTGCCCCGGGCTGACGCGGACCGAGTTCCAGAGCGTCAGCAACAGCGAGTCGTACGCCAGCAGCTATCCCACCTTCGCCTGGCTGACGGCCGAGCAGGTGGCGGCCGCAGGCCTCGACGACGTCGCCAAGGGTCGCGCCATGTCGATCCCGGGCGTCATCTACAAGGGGCTCGCCACCGCGACGGGCATCACGCCGCGAGGCCTCACCCGCCGGCTGTCGAGCCTCGTCCAGCGCTGAGCGGCCCGACGGGCCGGGATCAGGGCGCCGGCGGGCGGGCGTGCTCGAACGCCCGGTCGAGCGCCAGATCGGCAGTCTGGGCCACCAGCACCGGATCGGTCGCCTGCAGTTGATCGATCACGCCGATGACGTCGCCGAGTGCGACGCCGGTGGCCGACTGGAACGCCGCAGCCGAGGCCTGCCCGTCACTCGGCGCGAAGAGTTCGCGCAGCAGGTAGTTGCCCGTCTCCGTCGTGACGATCGAGCAGTACAACGACACCTCGGTCTCGATCGTGCCCGGGAACGCGAGGCTGTCCTGGCCGGCGATCGCCGACGACACGCCCTGGGCGATCGTCGACAGGTACTCGTTGCCGGTGAGGGCAACCTCGAGCGCGGCCTGGGTGTCGCCACGGTCGACCATGTCGATCATGCCGAGCATGTGCGACACGTGGGTGTCGAGGAGTTCGCGGACCGCGTCGGCCGGCAGACCGCCGCCGGTCGCCGTCTCGAAGAAGCTGCCCGAGTCCTCGGCGTAGGTGACGAGTTGGTCGCGGGCGAGGTCCGCCGCGTCCTCGTCGCCCCGTGAGATGGCGACGGCGTAGTCGACGAGGAACTGGGTGTGCTGCGCCCACTGCTGGTTGAACGCGCGGGCGCCGACCGGTCCGTACACGAGGCCGATCGCGGCGGTGATGTCGTCGGTGTTGGAGGTCAACTCGCTGATCCACGCGTCGAGCGAGGGGTCGCCGGCGTGGGCGGCGCGCATCACCTGGGCCAAGGTCACGCCGTGCCACGTGAACTCCTTCTCCAGGCTGTTGCGCAGCAGGTCGGCTGACACGACGTCGACCCGACCCGGCACGACCTCAGGAATCGCCGACGTCGGATCGTGCGCGAGGTCGAACACGTGCGGGATCTCGACGGCCTCGGTCTGCTCGTCGCCACCGCACGCGGCGACCCCGACGAGGGTGGCCATCGCTGCGAACGTTCCGGCAGATCGGCGGATCGCACGCGACCGTGCGGAATCGTTCGGCCCGGTCCGGCTCGGGGACGGTCGGACGATCATGACGGCACCTCCGGCGCAGCGTCGGACGAAGAGGTCGGCGGCGCGAACGGAGGCTCCGACGCGCCGGGACCACGGAGGCGTAGCGACACCGGCGGCAACGGGGGCAGCCTCGGGCCGCCGGTGGTGGACGATGCGCCGGACGCACCGTTGGTGGGTGCGGTCGGCGACAGCCCCGTGGGTGATGTCGTCGGTGTCGTCGGTGTCGTCGGTATCTCGATCGGTGTCGTCGGCATCTCGATCGCGGCGGTCCGGTCGGCAGGCTCGTCGACCGCGTCGGGCACCGGCGCCGAAGGGCTCACCGGGCCACGTTCGTACAACGGGGCGAGGTCGTCGAACGAGGTCGTCGTCATCGACGCCGCCACCACCGACGGCAGGGAGCCACCGCCGCGCGGGGCAGCGGCGCCCAGACCCTCGAGGTCGGGCATCACCGGCCGGTCGTCGTCGCCTTCGTCGTCGTGCTCGTCGTCGTGCTCGTCGGCGTGCTCGTCGGCGTGCTCGTCGGCGAGTGTCTCGGGTGCGACCTCGTGTTCCGCGGCGCCGTCGTATTCGGCGGCGATCCCCTCGGCGGTCCCCTCGGCGGTCCCCTCGGCGAGCCGCGAGACGGCGAGCGGTGCCGCGAGCTCCGGCGCCGCGAGCCGCGGCTCGATGACGGCCGGCGGCACGACACCGCGAGCGAGGTCGAGCTCGCACTCGAGCACCTCTCCGAACGATGCCTCCGGTCGCTGCGGATCGACCGGTCGCGGCGACGTCGCTACAGGAGGCTGCAGATCGACGAACGGTGTCGGTGCCGGGAGCGGCGCTGCGGCGAACGCTGCCGTGGCGGCCGACGTCGAACCGCCGGTCGACGGCGCAGGCTGACCACCCATGGGTGTCCCGACACCGACCAGGTCGTACGGGCTCCCGCCGATCGCGCCACCAACGCTGGAGGGATCGTCGAGGTCGGGAGCGATGTCGCGCAGCGTCAGGTGGCGCGTGCTCCAGGCGAGCAGCCAGTGGAGGAACTCGGTCGCACCCACGGGGCGGCTGATGAAGTAGCCCTGTGCCGTGTCGCACCCGAGGCGGCGGAGCTCCTCGAGCGTCGGCTCGTCCTCGATGCCCTCCGCCACCACCTCCAGGCCGAGCTGCTGACCGAGCCCGAGGCTGAAGTTCACGACGGCCGCGGCAGCCGGGTCGGAGAACATGTTGTCGACGAACGAACGGTCGATCTTCAACGCAGAGATCGGCATGGTCGTGAGGTAGCCGATCGAGGCATAGCCGGTGCCGAAGTCGTCGATCGCGATGCTCACGCCGAGCTCGCGAGGCTGTGATCACCCAGCAATGCGTTCTCGGTGAGCTCGAGCTCCAAGGCGCTCGGGGGCAGACCGTGGGTCTCGAGGGCGGCCACGACACGCTCGTACAGTTCGGGTGACCCGATCGTGCGGGCGGAGATGTTCACCGCCATCTGGATCTCGAGACCGTGACGTCGCCACGACGCACAGGTGCTGAGGGCTTGGTCGAGCACGAACCAGGTGAGCGGCGCGATCAACTCGGTGTTCTCGATGATGGGCAGGAACTCCGCCGGCGGGATGAACCCGCGCTGGGGGTGCTTCCACCGCACGAGGCACTCCACCCCGCGCACCTCGTCGGTGCGGAGGTCGAGCTTGGGTTGGAACGCGAGGTGCACCTCACCCGAGGCCGTGGCGATCGCGTCGCGCAGCTCACCAGCGAGGGACAGACGATCCGGCGAGTAGTGGTCGAGGTTGCGCGAATAGAGACGCCTGACCGAGCCGGTGCGTTTCGCCACGTACATCGCGACATCGGCGTGCTGCAACAGTTCGTCGGCATCGCGGCCGTCGTCGGGGCCCATCGCGATGCCGATGCTCGGCCGGACCGACACGGAGATGCCGGCCACCTCGAACGGGTCGTGGAGCACGTCCTCGATGCGCGTCGCGACTGCGAGCGCCGCCTGGGCGTGCGGCAGGTTCTCCGCCGCGATCGCGAATTCGTCGCCGCCGATACGAGCGACGGTCGCGTCGGGCATCTGGTCGCGGAACCGATCGGCGATCGCCTGGAGCACGGTGTCTCCACTCGGGTGGCCCAGGGCGTCGTTGATCTCCTTGAAACGATCGATGTCGACCAGCGCGAGCGCGACGTACTTCGATCCGTAGCGGCGATCGAGCATCGCTTGCAGGTCGGCGATCAGCTGACGCCGGTTGGGGAGATCGGTCAACGCGTCGTGCGTGGCCTGGTGGGCGTTCTCCTGCGCCTGCACGCGCAACCGACGCGACGCTCCGGCGACCAGGCGGAACAGGGCCAGGTACAGCACGACCAGCCCGATCGCAAGCACGAGGTAGAGCGTTCGCGTGTCCTCGTCGATCGCTGCGGCGACCGGCGCGTACGGGACGTAGATCTCGAAGGCACCGATGACCGTGCCGGTGTCGCCGGAGAACTGACCGGCGGTCTCGCGCAGCGGCACATAGACGGCGAGGAGGCGGCCGAAGTCGCGTTCCTCCAGTTCCTCGGGACGGCTCAGGTCGGTGACGAGTGAGCTGACCTCCCCGTCGAGGGCACGGGCGAGCCCGTCGTCGCCGGGGAACCAGCGACCGATGAGGACCGGGTTGTCGCTGTAGACGATCCAGTGCTGGGCGTTCCAGACCTTGAGCCGAACCAGGCTGTCGGCATCGATGGCAGCACCGATGAAGTCGTCGAGCTGCTGGCGGGTCTCGGGTGTGATGGGCAGGAAGTCCTGCTGCAGATCGGCGGGGGTGAGGGTGGCCTGGAAGGCCCCCTCGGCAACGATCTGGGCGCGCTTGACGGCGTCGTCGAGGCTCCGCTCGCGTTGGATGGATCCGAGCCACCTGCCCAGCACCAGGCCGACGGCGAGGAGCAGCGCGAAGCTGATGATCGCGACCCGGACGAGGAGGCTCAGCCGCCGCGTCCGCCGCCTGGTGGGTCGCCGTACACGCATATCGATCACCTACATCGGCACGCGGAAGCGTCGGCTTGAGAGCACCTCGACGTCCGGGCGTTCCCCCGGACACGGGCCGACCATCGGCCGAGGCGGCGACTACTTGTAGTCGACGGCGGCGAAACTCGCCAGCTTGTCGAGGCGGTGGTGCGCCTCGACCAGGCGCACCGTGCCGCTGCGCGAGCGCATCACGAGGCTCTGGGTCTGCGCGCCGCGCGGCGTGAATCGCACGCCGCGGAGCAGCTCACCATCGGTGACGCCCGTCGCGGCGAAGAACGCGTTGTCGCCCTGGACGAGGTCGTCGGTCGTGAGCACCGCGTCGAGGTCGTAGCCGGCGGCGATCGAGGCGTCACGCTCGGCTTCGTTGCGGGGCCAGAGGCGTGCCTGGATCTCGCCGCCCATGCACTTCAGCGCGGCGGCAGCGACGACGCCCTCGGGCGTGCCACCGACACCGAACAGCACGTCGACGCCGGCATCGGGCCAGGCGGTCGCGATCGCGCCGAAGATGTCGCCGTCACCGATGAGCTTCACGCGGGCGCCGCTGGCGCGCACCTCGCCGATCAGGTCCTCGTGGCGGGGACGGTCGAGGATGACGACGGTGAGGTCGCGCACGCTCTCGCCCTTGGCCTTCGCGATCCAGCGCAGGTTCTGCGTGGGGGTGGCGGTGATGTCGATCGAACCGGCGGCGTCGGGGCCGACGGCGATCTTGGTCATGTAGAAGCACGGGCCCGGATCGAACATGCTGCCGCGGTCGCTCACGGCGATCACCGAGATGGCGTTCGCCCGGCCGAGCGCCGTGAGGCTGGTGCCGTCGATCGGATCGACCGCGACGTCGACCTCGGGCCGAGTGCCGTCGCCGACACGCTCACCGTTGAACAGCATCGGTGCTTCGTCCTTCTCACCCTCGCCGATGACGACGAGGCCGTCCATCGGGACGG